>CAIZHL010000520.1 GCA_903932755.1 uncultured beta proteobacterium | reverse complement strand
GGTCGGCCATGGACATGTTGGGTCTCCAGCAGTGCGTTAAGTGAAGCCGCGATTTTAGCAGGGGCGCTAAAATGCGCGGATGAATCGTGTCTGGAAGCCCAATGTCACCGTCGCCGCCCTGATCGAGCGCGATGGGCGCTTTTTGCTGGTCGAGGAGGAAGCCGAGGACGGCCTGCGCTTCAACCAGCCTGCCGGCCACCTCGACGAAGGCGAATCGCTCGTCGCCGCCTGCGCGCGCGAGGCGCTGGAAGAGACCGCCTGGGGTTTCACGCCGACGGCGCTGGTCGGCATCTATCAGTGGCCGCGGCCGCAGGGCGACATCACCTATCTGCGCTTCGCCTTTTGCGGCGATCTGGGTGCGCACGAGGCCGGTCGGGCGCTCGATACCGGCATCCTGCGTGCGGTATGGAAGACACCGGACGAGATTCGCGCCAGCGCGGACCGTCACCGCAGTCCGCTGGTGTCACAGTGCGTGAGCGATTACCTTGCGGGGCGACGCTACCCGCTCGAATTGATCAGGCACTACGACTGAACCATGGCCAAGGGAAAGATTATTGTCGGCTTGTCCGGCGGCGTCGATTCTTCTGTCGCGGCGCTGCTGCTCAAGCGCGAGGGCTATGAGGTCATCGGCCTGTTCATGAAGAACTGGGAAGGCGACGATACCGACGAGTACTGTTCCGCGAACCAGGACCTGGTCGACGCCGCGGCCGCCGCCGACGTGATCGGCATCGATTTTGAAGCGGTCAATTTTTCGGCCGAATACCGGGAGCGGGTGTTCGCCGATTTCCTGCGCGAATATCAGGCCGGCCGTACGCCGAATCCCGATGTGCTGTGTAATTCCGAGATCAAGTTCAAGGCGTTTCTGGATCATGCCCTGGCGCTCGGCGCCGACCGGATCGCGACCGGGCACTATGCCCAGGTGCGCGAGTTCCTCGGCCAGTGGCAGTTGCTCAAGGCCGAGGACGGCACCAAGGACCAGAGTTATTTCCTGCACCGGCTTAATCAGGCGCAGTTGTCGAAAACGCTGTTTCCCGTCGGGCACCTCTACAAGCGCGACGTCAGGCGAATCGCCGCGGAGGCCGGCCTGCCCAACCATGCGCGCAAGGACTCGACCGGCATCTGCTTCATCGGCGAGCGGCCCTTCCGCGAATTTCTCGCGCGCTACCTGCCGAAACAGCCGGGAGAGATTCGGGTGCTCGGCACGGATCGCGTCGTTGGCCGGCACGAGGGCCTGATGTATTACACCCTCGGCCAACGCGAAGGCCTCGGCATCGGTGGCGTCAAGGGCGCCCCGGAGGAGCCCTGGTTCGTCACCGCCAAGGACATGGAAAAGAACATCCTCTGGGTGGTGCAAGGCCACGAACATCCCGCCCTGCTCTCGACAAGCCTGGTGGCGAAGGATCTGTCATGGATCGCCGGCGATGTGCCGCACACACATTGGGTGTATGCCGCCAAGACGCGCTACCGCCAGCCGGACGCGGCCTGCCAGGTCGAGCGTATTTCCGAGGAAGAATGCGAAGTCGTTTTTGCTGCGCCGCAATGGGCGGTGACTCCGGGACAGTCGGTGGTCATCTACGAATCCCGGGTGTGTCTGGGGGGCGGCATCATCGCAACACATCAGGTGCCGCCGGCATAAATTCCTTGCCTAAGCCCGCGGGATCGGGTTTAGAATATTTTTTCGGGTTGGGTGCCCGCAAATATCTGGAGGATTTTTCAGTATGAACAAAGCAGAACTGGTTGAAATTGCCGCCAAGGGCGCGGACATCAGCAAGGCGGCTGCCGCCAAGGCGCTGGACGGCGCCATGGCTGCGATCGTCAAGGCGGTATCAAAAGGGGACAACGTGACCCTGGTGGGTTTCGGTACCTTCAAGCCGGCCAAGCGCGCGGCGCGTACCGGCAAGAATCCCAAGACCGGCGCGGCGATCAAGATTGCCGCCACCACCGTGCCGAAGTTCAGCGCCGGCGCAGGTTTCAAACTGGCGGTTTCCGGCAAGAAGGCCAAGAAGTAAGCGATCCGGTGTTTCGCTCGAAGGGGCCCGCAAGCGGGCCCCTTCGCTTTTATGTCCCGCGGAAAGCGGGGACGGTATCTCCAGCCAGCATCATGCGGCCGTTGTGCCTAATGTTTTCACAGCATGATTCGCGTGGGCTTATGATTGTATTTTCAGCCTGCGCTGATTATTCTCCCGGCCAAGGAAACTCACTATGATCACCACACAAAATCAGGACCATCTGGTCGAGTTCGCCGTGTTCGGCGAATTCACGCTGGCCGACTTCAAGGAATTCGAGGAACTGGTCCTCTTCGAGATCAAGTTTTCCGGCCCGGTGAACCTGCTGGTGGATCTGCGCGAGATGGCCGATTTCACCCTCGATGTGGCCTGGGAAGAGATCCGCTTTTCCAGGCAGCATGCCGGCGACTTCAAGCGCATTGCGGTGATCACCGACAGCCAGTGGGTGGCCTGGAGCGCCTGGCTCGAGCAGCTGTTCGTCAATGCCGACCTGACCGTATTCGACGACGAGGCCGCGGCGCGCGGCTGGCTGGCTGAAAGCGACGCATGAACGGGCCGGCATCCGGTTTGCTGGTGACGGCGGATGAACTCGCCGAGCATCCGGCATGGCGCGTCTTCGATTGCCGGCACGACCTGAGGAACACCGAGTACGGCCGCCAGGCCTATGCCCGCGGCCACATTCCGGGGGCGCTGTTCCTCCATCTCGACGAGGATTTGTCGGGCGCGACGAACGGCAGCAACGGTCGCCATCCGCTTCCTGCGGTCGCTGATTTTTCCCGGCGCATGTCCGACTGCGGCGTCGACGCATCGACGCAGGTGGTGGCCTACGACAACGAAGGCGGAATTTTCGCTTCGCGCCTGTGGTGGCTGCTGCGCTGGCTCGGACATGAACGGGTTGCCGTGCTGGACGGCGGGCTGGCGGGATGGAAGCGCAGCAAGCGGGTTTTGGAGGAGAGCGTACCGGTCGTGGCGCCGCGCCAGTTCATTTCGCATCCGCAGGAACTGACCGTCGACTCCGGCCGGGTGCTGGCTGATCTGGGGTCGCAGCAGATGCTGGTACTCGATGCGCGCAGCCCGGAACGCTTTCGTGGCGAGAACGAGACGCTCGACCCGGTGGGCGGGCACATTCCCGGCGCCGTGAATCGCTTCTATTTCGACAACCTCGATGACGACGGCTGCTTCTTCAAGCCGGTGGCAGAGCTGCGCGCCGAATTCGCCGCACTGCTCGGCGCCCGTCCGGCGAGCGAAGTCGTGCAGCAGTGCGGTTCCGGCGTCACCGCCTGCCACAACCTGCTGGCGATGGAATTGGCCGGGCTGTCCGGCTCGAAGCTGTATCCCGGTTCGTGGAGCGAGTGGTGCGCCGATCCGGCGCGTCCTGTGGCGCGCGGCTAGGCCCCGGCGCCGTGACGGTTCAGGGCCCAGGCCACATGCTCGCGCACCAGTTCTGACGGATGACCGGCGCGCGAACGCAGCGCGCCAAGCACTTCTTCGCTGCGCGGCGCGTTGCCCAGCGCCACCGCGATGTTGCGCAGCCAGCGTTCGAAGCCGATGCGGCGGATCGCTGAACCGGCCAGGCGCGTGTTGAAGTCCTCTTCTTCCCAGGCGAAAAGCTCGACCAGCGTTGCGCGATCGAGCCCGTGGCGCGGTGCGAAGTCGTTCTCGCGCGTCAGGGGCGCCGCGCGGTTCCAGGGGCAGACCAGCTGGCAGTCGTCGCAGCCGTAGATGCGGTTGCCCAGCTGTGGCCGCAAGGACTCCGGGATGCTGCCCTTGAGTTCGATCGTGAGGTAG
>CAIZHL010000519.1 GCA_903932755.1 uncultured beta proteobacterium | reverse complement strand
TCAGCCGCCCGTCACCGGAGGAAAAAAGGCGACTTCATCGCCGCCCTTGACCGCCGCGTCAAAGCCGACCATCTGCTGGTTCACCGCCACGCGCAGGTTTTTCGTCGTCGCCAAGGCCGACCAGGGCTCGCCGCGCGCCGCCAGGTGATCGCGCAAGCCACCTACCGTGGCGATGCCCGCCGGCAGCGCCAGCGACTCCGAGCCGGTGCCCAGAGCCTCGCGCAAGCCGGCAAAAAAAAGGATTTTCACGTTCATCGGCGGAAACAATCTGAAGGTCACGGAAACCGTCATTCCCGCGAACGCGGGAATCCAGGAAGTCTGCACGCACTGGATCCCGGCCTGCGCCGGGATGACCCCGCTGCGACTATAGCAGTTCGGAAAACGACAGGAAACGCACGCTGTCGCCGCGTTTGATCGCCTGCCGCGGCGGATTTTCGATCAGGCCGTCGGCCCAGGTGCAGGAAGTCAGTACGCCCGAACTCTGGTTGGCAAACAGTTCCAGTCCGCCCATCTCGTTCATCCGCGCGCGGAGGAACTCGCGGCGCGGATCCCCTTTGTAATCGAAGTCGGCGCAAAGGATCTGCGCCTGCGGCGCAAACACCGCGGCACCCTGCGTCTTGAGGATGAAGGGCCGCACCAGCATCAGGAAAGTGACGAAGCTCGACACCGGGTTGCCCGGCAGGCCGATTAAGGCCGCCGCACCCTCGCCCGCCGGCCGCCGCACGCTGCCGAAGGCCAAGGGCTTGCCCGGCTTGATGGCGATCTTCCACAGGTCGAGCGAACCTTCCGCCTCGACCGACGGCTTGACGTGATCCTCCTCGCCCACCGAAACGCCGCCGCTGGTCAGGATCAGGTCGTTGCCGGCGGCGGCGGCGCGCAAGGCGGCACGTGTCGCCTCGCGCGTATCGGGCACGATGCCGAGGTCGTCCACCACGCAGCCGAGACCTTCGAGCAGGGCGCGCAGCGTGTAGCGGTTGGAGTTGTAGATGCCGCCCGGCTTGAGCGGCTCGCCCGGCATCGCCAGTTCGTCGCCGGTGGAAAACAGCGCCACGCGCAGGCGGCGGAACACCTCAAGCTGCGCCGCGCCGACCGAGGCGGCAACGCCGACATGGGCGGCGGTGAGGCGCGTGCCGGCTGCCAGCACTTCGTTGCCAGCGGCAATGTCCTCGCCGCGGCGACGGATCCACTCGCCGGCCTGCGGCACATGGTTCACCGTGACGACATCGCCGTCCAGCGCGCAAAGTTCCTGCATCACCACCGCGTCGGCGCCTGCCGGCAGCGGCGCCCCGGTGAAAATCCGCGCCGCCGTTCCCGGCGCCAGCGTGTGACCGACGCTGCCGGCCGGGATGCGCTGCGCCACGACCAGCTTTGCGCCGCCGGCCGGCACGTCGGCGCAACGGACGGCGTAACCGTCCATCGAGGTGTTGTCCAGCGGCGGCACGTCAATCGCCGAACTCAGGCCTGTGGCCAGTACCCGGCCGGCAGCGGCCCAGGTCGGTACCGCCTCGGTTTCGCCAACCGGATGGGCGTCGGCCAGCAGGCGAACCAGTGCTTCCCCGAATTCAAGCATTGCGAAATCCCATGTGGTGAAGAATGAAATCCGCGATCGCGTCGCGGTCGTTGAGTGCCAGTATCGGCAATGATGTCAGCCCGTCAAGTGCGGCCGGTTCGTCGGTGGCGACGGCGACGATCGTTTCGACCCCGGTGCCGGCGATCAGCGGCTTGCCGACCGAGGGCCGATGCACCTCCAGCTTCGGAATCGGTGTCTGCTTGAAGCCTTCCACCAGCACCAGGTCGCACTCGGAAAAGCGCGCGATCTGCTCCTCCAGGGAGGGTTCCGGCGCACCGCGCAGCTCGTGCATCAGCACCCAGCGCTGGTCGGAAATCAGCAGCACTTCGGAGCAGCCGGCCTCGCGCAGGCGGTAGGAATCCTTGCCCGGATGGTCGATGTCGAAACGATGGTGGGCGTGCTTGATCAGCGAGACGCGCAAGCCGGCCGCCGTCAGGCGCGGAATCAGTTCTTCCAGCAGCGTGGTCTTGCCCGAACCGGACCAGCCGGCGAGTCCGAACACTTTCATGCGGCACCCTGAACGGAAGGCACCGTCAGCACCGGCGCGAAGCCGCCGCCGGGGGTGCGGAAGTTGGTGGTCTGGCCCTGCCACAGGCGGGCGGCGATGAGTTGCACGTGGCCGGCGTAGACATAGTTGCGCAGGTCGAGCTTGAGTTCCACCGGCGCCTCGCCGACTTTCAGCGTGCGCGAGGAAGGCGGCACCAGGGCCTGGGCGATGTAGCTGCCGGCCAGCACCTCGTCGAAAACCCGCCTGGTGATCTTGTCGCCGCGGTAGGCGGCCTTCGAGCCGTAGCCCGCCGCCGGCTTGAAGAAGAGCTGCTTGCGCCGCGCCCAGAGGTCGTCGGCATTCCGTGCCAGTACCAGTTCGGTACGCGGAATCTTGTTGGCCAGCGTGGTGCGGGTTTCGGCATCGACGCCCCAGCTTGTCAGCAACGTGTCGTCCGACAGCGCCACCAGGTTGCGCTTGTCGGCGTAAAGCGCATGGGCCTGCGGGTGCGGCGTGACCAGCGCCGCGTCGGCCAGATACGCGGCGCGCAGGGCTGCATTGGCCGGCGCATCCAGCGCAAAATCGGTGAGCCGGTTGTAGACCAGGTCGATGCGCCCGGCGCCATGCCACAGCGCGCCGTCGCGAAACGCCAGTTCCTGCGGATCGCAGATCACCGCGGCGATCCCGGCCTGCTCGAACAGGCGGCGGAACAGTACGAACTCGGGATAGAGGTACTGCGTCTGCGGCGCTTCGTCGACGATGGCGATGCGTTTCACCGTATCGCCGGCGCCGACTTTCTGAGCGAAAGCCTTCCACTCGGCACGGAACATTTCGAGGAACAGGTGCTCCGGCGTATCGCCGCCCAGATCGCCCGGCAGCAGCGCCTCGACGTCGTCGCAGCAGGCCTTCTGCGCGCGCGCCAGCAGGGCATTGAGCAGGCCGCCGCCGGCGTTGGTGTTGATCTCGATCAGTTGCGGACCGGTACTTCCCAAATGAAAATCGTAGCCGAGGAACACGCCCGGCGCCGCACAGCGGTGCCGCGCACTTTCCGGCGCCCAGGCCAGCACATGGTCGCGATAGGCCGGCATTGCCACGACGCGCTCCACCGCTGCCACCAGCCGCGCCATGCGCCGCACATGCTCGGCGCTGACGAAGGCCACGGACGAGGAGAACAAATGCGGCCGCCCCGCCATCACCTCGTCGTGGAAGCCGGGACTGACGCGCTCCAACTCGGCCTCCAGGCTCGCGCTGTCGAGGGAGACGCAATGGCAATCAGCGTTGAGCCGGTCGGCGAGTTCGATGCCGGAATGACTAGGGTCTGTTCTCATTCAGGCGACGGTCGCGAAGGGGGCAAATCGGGCGCAGTGCAAGGCACGACCGACGCGGTTGGGCCAATCCCCAACAAGGAGGGAGCAACGCCGCAATGCGCCCGATTCGCCCCCTTCCCTTCGGGTTGCGACCCAAGCCGGCGTCTGCGGCGTTGGCGGGCTTGGCCATGGAACAACCATTGCCAGCACCCTCCGCCTTGCATCCATCCGGATTGGGACGCAACGCGATCCGCCGACTGAATGAGAACAGACCCTATTCATGCACCGATTCTACCGGCACCACGACGGCGAAGAAGGCTTCCACCTCGGCCATGTCGCGGGTGCGCCGCATTGGCGGCAGCGAGCGCCAGATCGACTTGCCGTAGGGCTTGCCGGTCAGGCGCGGGTCGCAGATCATCAGCACGCCGCGGTCGTCCTCGTCGCGGATCAGCCGCCCCGAGCCCTGCTTCATGTTGATCACGGCGCGCGGCAACTGGTATTCCATGAAGGGGTTGCGCCCCGCCGCGCGCAGCTTGTCGATGCGTGCGGCAAGCACCGGGTCGTCGGGCGGGGCGAAGGGCAGCTTGTCGATCACCACCAGCGACAAGGCATCGCCGCGCACGTCGACGCCTTCCCAGAAGCTCTGGCTGGCGACCAGGATCGCGTTGCCGAGAAACCGGAAGCGCTCCAGCAGCTCGCTGCGCGAACCTTCGCCCTGCATCAGCAAGGGCAGTTCGAGGCCCTCGGCGGCGAGCTTTTCCTGCAGCAGTTCGCGGATGCGGCGCATCGCGCGCAAGCTGGTGCACAGCACGAAAGCCCGCCCGCCGGAGGCGCGGATCGCCGGCCAGGCAGCTTCCGCCACGGCCTCCTGGTACATCGCGCTGTTCGGATCGGGCATGCCGGTCGGCGAATACAGCAACGCGTTCTTTTCATAATCGAAGGGACTACCCCAGACCGCGGTCTCGGCTTCGCCCAGCCCGAGTTCGTCGCAGTAATGCGAAAAGTTCGTGCCTACCGCCAGCGTCGCCGAAGCGAAGATCCAGGCGCGCGGATGGCCCTCCATCTGGCGCTGGAAAATCGGCGCGATGTCGAGCGGCGTCAGGTTGAGCGACATCGCCTGCGAGTAAACCTCGACCCACTTCACCACATCATCACCACCGGCCACCTCCGGGTCGGCGCTGCCGCCGCGCCAGCGCTTCAGCGCCGCCGCCAGTTCCTGGGTGCGGCGCAGGCAATTGGCCAGGCCCTCGCCGCGCTCGGCCTGGGTATCGAGATGACGGCCGAGTTCCGCGATGGCATCGGCCAGGCCCTGCAGCGCGACGCGGAACTCGCCTTCGTTCTCGACCCTGGCCGCAGGCAGGCGCAGGTTCTCGCCCTTCACCGCCAGGCGCAGGTCGCGCGCCGCCTTGTCCAGGGCCTGCGCCGCATCCTGCAGCGCCGGGTAATCCTTGGCGGCAACGATCGCCTCGTTCTTCGTGTCGCGCGCCAGCTCGATGATCTGGCTGGTGGACACGCTCTCGCCGAAGAACAGCCCCGCCACCTCGGGCAACTGGTGCGCCTCGTCGAAAATGATCGTGTTGCAGGCGGGCAGCAGTTCGCCCATGCCCTCGTCCTTCAACATCACGTCGGCAAAGAACAGGTGGTGGTTGACCACCACCACGTCCGCCGTCAGCGCCTCCTGGCGCGCGGCGAGGACGAAGCATTCCTTGACGTTGGGGCATTCCTGGCCGAGGCAGTTCTCGCGCGTCGAGGTGGCCACGCCCCAGGCTCCGGAATCCTCCGGCACGTCGATGCATTCGGCCTTGTCGCCGGTCTTGGTGCGTTCGGCAAAGCGCGCGATCTTGCGCAGGTGCGCCGCCTCCTCGCGCGACGCCAGGCGCCCGGCGTCCATGGCGCGCTCGAGGTGGTAGGGGCAGACATAGTTGGCGCGGCCCTTCAGCAGCGCGATCGTCGCCCCCACTTTCAGCGCGTCGCGCACCGTCGGCAGGTCGCGGTTGAAGAGCTGGTCCTGCAGGGTCTTGGTGCCGGTGGAAACGATCACCTTGCCGCCCGAGAGCAGCGCCGGCACGAGGTAGGCAAAGGTCTTGCCGGTGCCGGTGCCGGCCTCGGTCACCAGCGCCAGGTTGCCGGCGATCGCCTTTGCGATGCGCTGCGCCATCTCCAGTTGCTGCGGCCGCGGACGAAAGCCCGGCACGGCAAAGGCGAGCGGCCCACCGGGGGCGAAGCTGCGCTCAATTTCGTGGATGGGTTCTGACATGGCGGGCGCGGCATGGTAGCACGCGGGGGCATGGACCCCGCCACAGGCAAAAGTCGGCGCTGGCGATACGGCGAATCCGGCTTTTCAAGGCTGTGCTCATGGACCATTCCTCGCGAGTATCATATCGTCCATGAGTCCAACGATTTTTCGCGAAGGCGGGTTTCGTTTCTACTTCTTTTCGCGAGAGGAATCGAGAATGCACGTGCATGTTCAAGGTCAGAATGGCGAGGCAAAGTTCTGGCTTGAGCCGACGATAGAGCTAGCCCAGCATGCCGGACTTTCCCGACGCGAAATCAGTGAAGCAACCCGCCTGGTTCAGGAGCATGAAAATGACATCCGCAGCGCTTGGCGCAAGCACTTCCCAGGTTGAGGTAACCAATATCTCGCAGCACGGCTTCTGGCTCTTGCTGGCCGACGAAGAACTGTTTCTGCCGTTCTCCGAATTTCCGTGGTTTCGTGATGTCGCAGTCGGCAAAATTTTGCGCGTCGAACTTCCCTCGTCCAATCACCTCTACTGGCCCGATCTCGACGTCGACCTGGCCGTTGAGTCCATTCGCCACCCCGAACGGTTTCCGCTTGTCAGTCGAGTAATAGCTTAGGCCCATCCATCGAGCGGACCGGCGCGCAAGGTAATCCGACCCGTTAAGCCACGAAAATCGAGATTGAATGTCTCCTTTTCACTCTTGCGAATGAGTAGTTTGTGCCCATAGGCGACACATGACGTCCGCAAGCCAGATGACTGCTTTGGGACGAGTTGCAGCCGCTCACCCCACCAAGCAATCAAACAATCCCAATGTCGCATTTCCTAGATTCGCGACCAGAACGGCGGCGTCCGCCCCGCTGCCATCGGCATCGTAGTAGAGGTTCCCCTCCGTGGTATCGAAGATCAGCCGGTCGCTTGAGTCCTGCCCCGCGGTCAGCCCTGCACCTGAAGCGAAGGCCGCGGCACTGACGCCGAATCCCTCCTCGCCGAGGCCGGCGAAGACCGCATCATCGAAGACCATACGATCACCCTGCTGGTGAGAGAAGTCCTGCAGCTCGTCCGTCCCGCTCAGACTGTCGAAGACGAACCGGTCGGCCCCGGTGGCGCGGCTCCGCGCAGGGCCCTGTGCTATCGTGCTTTGAATGCACGATTCACGGAGGGCTCCATCATGACCATCTCGATGTATCAGGCCAGCGCGCCGCGCCTGGCCAACATGCTGCAAAATCTGGACGCCATCCTCGCCAGGGCGCAGGCCCATGCGACGGCGAAGAAGATCGATCCGGTCGTGCTGCTCTCGGCCCGGCTGTTCCCCGACATGCTGCCGCTGGTGAAGCAGGTGCAGATCGCCACCGACCACGCCAAGGGCTGCGTCGCCCGGCTGGCCGGCGTCGATGTACCGAAGTTCGAGGACACCGAGCAAAGCTTCGAGGAACTGCGGGCGCGCATCGCCAGGATCATCGCCTTCGTGGAGTCGTTTTCCGCGGCGCAGATCGACGGTTCCGAAGAGCGGGACATTTCACTCAGGGCGGGTGGCCAGGACATG
>CAIZHL010000518.1 GCA_903932755.1 uncultured beta proteobacterium | reverse complement strand
GCATATCGCGGTTGCCGCGGCCACGTTGAGCGACTCCGTGCCGGCGGCGAGCGGAATCGTGGCCCGCAGCCTTGCCGCCGCCATGAGTTCCGCGGACAGGCCTGCGCCTTCGTTGCCGACCAGCCAGTGTATCGGGCCGGTGAGATCGAGGTCGTAAAGGCTCCTGCCGCCATGGGCGACGGTCGCCACCGACCGTGCGGAGCCGGCTGCCAACACCGCGACGAGGTCGACCTGCTCGCGGATGGCGAGGGAAAAATGCGCGCCCTGCCCGCCGCGCATCACGCGCGACGTCCAGGCTCCGGCACAGCCCGGGCCAAGCAGCACATCCCGTATGCCGGCGGCGGCGGCGGTCCGCAGGATGGCACCTACATTGCCGGCATCCTGCACCGCGTCCAGCAGCAGGGCATCGCCGTGGGGACCATCGGCCGACGCCGGCGGAATGTCGATCACGGCGGCGATCCCGGTCGGCGTGCCGAGCCCCGACAGTTCACGAAACAGGCTGTCACGCAGGCTCACGCATTCAACTCCCGCGGCGCCGTGCAGCAAGGCGGCGATTTCGGGATTCTTCTGGCCGCTTTCGCTGGCCAGCAACTGCCTGACACCGACGCCGCGGGCAAAGCATGTGGCGACCAGATGAATACCGTCCACCAGCGCGCGGCCATGGCCTCGCGGATCGCCGGCCAGCGAGCGCAAGACCTTGAACTGCGGATTCTCGCGCGATGCGATATGGCGCATGGCGCTCATTCGCCCACTGTGAGCAAGGCCCTGACCGGCGCAAAGCTCTTGCGGTGGAAGCTTGCCGGGCCATGCAACCTCAGGGCCTCGCGGTGGGCCGCCGTATCGTAGCCCTTGTGCCGGTCCAGCGCGTATTGAGGAAATGCCATATGGATTCTCCGCATTTCTGCATCGCGCGCCGTCTTGGCCAGAATCGAGGCCGCCGCAATCGCCGGCTCGCTGGCATCGCCGCGAACGATGGCGCGTGCCGGCATGGCGAGCAACGGGCAGCGATTGCCGTCGATCAGCGCCTCTGCCGGTTGCACGGCGAGGGCCTCGACCGCCCGGCGCATGGCGAGCAGCGTCGCCTGCAGGATGTTGATGCGGTCGATTTCCTCGACCGAGGCCGAAGCGATGCCAAAAGCCAGCGCCTTCTCGCGGATTTCGACGGCCAGGCGCTCGCGCGTGCGTTCGGAAAGCTTCTTCGAGTCGGCGAGGCCGACGATGGCCCGCGCCGGATCGAGGATCACGGCTGCGGCATAGACCGGTCCGGCGAGCGGACCACGACCGGCTTCGTCAACGCCGCATACGAGGTGCATCACAGCTTGTGAAGAAATCGTAGCGAGCGGGCCGCAGCGGGGTGCGGCCGGAGCGCAGCTACCGGAATGCACGTAGTTGTGCATGAGGATAGCGAGCACCGCCCACGCCCCGATCCGGCACGCGCAGTAGATTTATTCATAAGCTGTCAGGCTTTCTGCAGGTATGGCAGTACCGCATCCGCAGCCTTCTGGGCCGTATCCTGCCGCAACATGCGATGGATGCCGGCGAAAACGCGGCTGATGGCGGCATGCGCCTGCCGGTCGACCAGCAGATTGCCCAGCGCCTGGGCAAGATTTTCGGGCGTGGCTTCGTCCTGCAGAAACTCCGGCACCACGAAGCGGCGGGCAAGAATGTTGGGCAGGCCGACCCAGGGCAGATAGCCCATGTTGCGCATCAGGCGCCAGGACCACGGCGACATCTTGTAGGCGATCACCATCGGCCGGCCGACCAGGGCGGTTTCCAGCGTGGCGGTGCCGCTGGCCACCAGTACGACGTCGCTGGCGGCAACCGCGTCCGTCGCGTGGCCGAACATCAGCGTGAACGGCAGCTCGTCGGCCTTGAGCTTCCACAGCGCCGTTTCAAACTGCAGCCGTGTCTCGCGCGATACCAGCGGCACCAGGAACTGCAGCTGCGGATGGCGCTCCAGCAGCAGCTTCGCGGTTTCTATGAAGGTTTCCGCCATGAAGTGCAGCTCGGCCTGACGGCTGCCCGGCAGCAGCGCGATCACCGGTCTGCCGACAGCCACGCCGAGTTTCTCGCGCACCTGGCGCTGGTCGATTTCGAGCGGAATCACATCGGCCAGCGGGTGGCCGACATAGCTGCATTTGACCGCCGTGCCCTTGTACAACGCCGGCTCGAACGGATACAGGGCAAGGATGTGGCCCACCGAGCGCACGATGTTGTGGATCCGCTTCTTGCGCCACGCCCAGATCGACGGGCTGACATAGTGGATGGTCGGAATTCCCGCCCCCTTGAGGCGCCGTTCCAGCCAGAGGTTGAAGTCGTAACCATCGACGCCGATGAAGACGTCGGGCTTGTCCGCAAGGAGGCGGCGCAGCAGCTGCCGCCGCATGCCGGCGATGGCGCGATAGTGCCGCAGGACTTCGGCATATCCGCGCACGGCGAGCATTTCCGCCGGCCAGAGCGAATCGAAACCCTCTCGCTGCATCTTCGGCCCGCCGATGCCGTAGAACTTCGCATCGGGCAGATGCTTGCGCAGCGCGACGATCAGGTGTGCCGCAAGCTGGTCGCTGGAGGCCTCCCCCGCGACCATGGCGATCCGCACCATCAGCGGATGATGCCGCGCCCGGGTGCGGCGAGAAAGTCGCTGAGCAGACCAAGTTCAGGTGCGGCCGCCCGCTCGGTTTCAATGGCGGCACGCGCCTCGTCGAGCTTCATGCCGCGCATGTACAGGGTCTTGTAGGCGCGCTTGACCGCGGTCACCGCCTCCGCCGAAAAGCCGCGCCGCTTCAGGCCTTCGGCATTGATGCTGCGCGGGACGGCCGGATTGCCGGCGGCCATGACGAAGGGCGGCAAATCCTGCAGGAGCATGCTACCAACTGCGGTAAAACTGTGCGCACCGATGCGGACGAACTGGTGCACGCCGGTAAAACCGCCGAGGATGGCCCAGTCGCCGACATGGACGTGGCCCGCCAGCTGCGAGTTGTTGGCGAAGATGGTCTTGTTGCCGACCTGGCAGTCGTGCGCCAGGTGCACATAGGCCATGATCCAGTTGTCATCACCGAGCCGGGTCACGCCGGCATCCTGCGCCGTGCCGCAGTTGAAGGTGCAGAACTCGCGGATGGTGTTGCGATCGCCGATTTCGAGGCGCGTCGGCTCGCCGGCGTATTTCTTGTCCTGCGGCTGTTCGCCGATCGAGCAGAACTGGAAAATCCGGTTGTCGCAGCCGATCCGGGTATGGCCGGCGATCACGACATGCGGGCCGATGACGGTCCGGTCGCCGATCTCGACATGCTCGCCGACCAGGGAATACGCACCGATGGCGACGTCCTTGCCCAGTCGCGCCGCGGGATGGACGATGGCGGTCGGATGGATGCTCATGCCGAGGTGGAGCGCATGGCGCACATCAGATCGGCCTCGGCCGCCACCTGCCCGTCGACTTTCGCCGTCGCCGAGAATTTCCATATGCCGCGCTTGGTGGTGGTAAGCCTGACATCGATCACCAGTTGGTCGCCGGGGCCGACCGGCTTCTTGAAGCGCGCGTTGTCGATGCCGACGAAGTAGTAGACCGACACGCCGTCCGGCTTGACGCCCATGGTCTTGAACGAGAGTATCGCCGCCGTCTGCGCCATCGCCTCGACCACCAGCACGCCTGGCATCACCGGATGATGCGGATAGTGGCCGGGGAAGAATGGTTCGTTCATGCTGACGTTCTTGAGCGCCGTGATGCGCTCGCCGGGGACCACTTCCAACACCCGATCGACCAGCAGGATCGGATAGCGGTGCGGCAGGTATTCGAGAATCTGGTGGATGTCCATGCGGGAATCGATGGCTCCGCTTGCCCCTGTTTCGCTCATTATTTCTTCTCCAATGCGGCGAGCCGCTGTTCCAGGGCACGGATTTTATCGGCCATCGCATCCAGGTGGCGCAGGCGCGAAAAATTTCTCAGCCAGTCGCCATGTTCGAGAAAGGGCACCGCGCCGCTGTAGGTACCCGCCGCCTGGATCGATTTGGTCACCAGGGTCCCGGCCGAAACATTGACATCGTCGGCGATGTGCAGGTGGCCGAGGATGATGGCGCCGCCGCCGACCGTGCAGCGGGCGCCAATCACCGCACTGCCGGCGATGCCGACGCAACCGGCCATGGCGCTATGGGCGCCGATCTGCACGTTGTGGCCGACCTGTATCTGGTTGTCGAGTTTGACGCCGTCGGCGATCACGGTATCGCCCAGCGCGCCGCGGTCGATGGTGGTGCCGGCCCCGATCTCGACATCGTCGCCGATCAGCACGCGCCCCACCTGCGGAATCTTGACCCAGCGGCCGTCGGCATCGCGGGCGAAGCCGAAGCCATCGGCGCCGACCACCGCCCCCGAATGGATCAGGCAGCGGGCGCCGAGGCAGGTGCCTGAATAGATCGAAACGTTGGCGGCCAAGCGACTCTCGGCACCGATCGCGACGCCGGCGCCGATGCTGCAGTTGGCGGCGATCACGACACCCTCGCCGATCGTGGCGCCGGGGCCGACCCAGACATTGGGCCCGATGCTGGCGGTGGATGCGACCTCGCCCTCGACCACCGCGCTCGGGTGGATGCCGGGTGCCGGCACAGGCAGGGGGTTCAGCCATTGCGCCACGCGCGCGTAGTACAGGTAGGGCTGCGCCGTCAGGATCGCGGCCTGCAAGCCGTCCGCGGCGGGCGGCGCCATGATGACGGCGGCGGCCCGGGTGCTTGCCAGTTGATGTCGATACTTCGGATTGGCGAGAAAGGCCAGATCGCCGGGACCGGCGTTCTCCAGCGTGGCGATGCGCGAAATCGCCGTATCGCCGGCGCCGACTATTTCACCGCCGAGGCGGGCGACGATCTGGTCGAGCCGCAGTACCACCGCAGGGACGTCTTACTTCGCGCCGTCACCCAGCGCCTTGATCACCTTGTCGGTGATGTCGATGCGCGGGTTGGCGTAGACCGCCTCCTGGAAAATGATGTCGTACTTCTCGGCTTCCGCAAGCTGCTTGATGATCTTGTTCACGCGCTCGAAGATTGCCGCCATTTCCTCGTTCTGCCGCTGGCTCAAATCTTCCCGGAACTCGCGCTGCTTGCGCTGGAATTCGCGATTGAGGTCGCCGAATTCACGCTCCTTGGTGCGGCGCTCGCCTTCGGCCATGGTCACCGCATTTTTGTCGATGTTTTCCTGCATCGTCTTCAACTGCTTGGCGATGCGCTGCAGTTCCTGGTCGCGCGGTTCGAAATCTTTTTCGATTTTTTTCTTGGCGCGCGCAGCCTGCGGGGCGTCATTCAATATCTTCTGGCTATTGACGGAGCCGATCTTGCTGTCTGCCAGAACGCCTGCGGAGAACGACAGGAGTGCAATACCGGCAAGAATTGATTTTTTCAGCATGACTTTCTCACTCTAGGTAAGGGCTCAGAACGACGAGCCCATCTGAAACTGCAGGCGCTGGACCTTGTCGTCCTTCGTCGTGTCGAAGGGATTTCCATAGGAAAACTTGAGCGGGCCCATCGGCGAATTCCAGGAAACGGCGAGACCGGCGCTGTAACGCAAGTCGCCGATATTGAACTTGCTGCCGTAGCTATCGCTCCAGACGTTGCCCGCATCGACGAACAGGCCCATGCGCAAGGACTTGTCCAGTCCCATGCCGGGAACAGGGAACAGCAACTCGGCATTGCCGACCAGCCGCGTGTCGCCGCCAATCGCGTCGCCATTATTATCACGCGGACCCAGCGAAGCCGATTCGAAGCCGCGCACCGAACCTATGCCACCGGCGTAGTAATTCTTGAAAAACGGCAGATCCTTGTTGGTGCTGTAGGTGCGGCCGATGCCGACCTCGCCATTGAGGGCCAGCGTCAGCTTGCGGTCGATCGGGAAGAACTGCAGGTGCTGGTAGCTGGCGCGGTAATAGGTTGCCGTGCTGCCGGGCAGCGCAATCTCGGCGACCGCCTTGCGCAACCTGCCCGAGGTGGGCATGATCAGGCTGTTGCGTTCGTCCTTCTGCCAGCCGATTGTGGTCAGATAGGTGTCCGCGGTACTGCCATAATCAGCAATGTACTTTAAATATTGGGTGGAAGCATTGGCACCGAGATCGTTGATCTTGGTATGGTCGTAGGAAAGACCGAAATTGATGTAATCGTCCTCGCCGATCGGAACCCCCCAGCGCATGCCGCCACCAAACGACTGCGAGCTGTAGTCGGCGGTCGACAGCGAATCGGTGTCGACATTGCGAACGTAGAGATCAAAGCCCTGGCTGACGCCATCGACCGTGAAGTAGGGATCGGTATGCGAGATCGAATAGACTTGGTTCGATTTGCTGGTGCTGACCTGAAGGCTTAGGTGCTTGCCGCTGCCGAAGAGGTTCTGCTGCGAGATCGACCCGGAAACCGTGAACTTCTCGGAACTGGAAAAGCCCGCCCCCAGCATGAGGTTGCCGGTGGGCTTTTCCTTGACCTTGAGTTCCATGTCGACCTGGTCGGTGGTACCGGGGACGGGCGGCGTCTCCACCGTCACGTCTTCAAAATAGCCCAGCCGGTCGACCCGGGTGCGCGACTTGTTGATTTTCTCGCCGTCGTACCAGCCGGCTTCCGACTGGCGCATTTCGCGGCGAATCACCTCGTCGCGAGTCCGCGTGTTGCCCGAGACGTTGATGCGGCGGACATAGACCCGGCGCCCCGGATCGATGAACACGGTGAACGCCACCAGACGCTTTTCCTTGTCCAGTTCGGGCGAGGCATTGACGTTGGCGAAGGCATAGCCCTCGTTGCCCAGGCGATCGCTGATGGCCTTGGTGGTTTCGGTCATGCTCTCGCGCGAGAACACGTCGCCCGGCTTGACCTTGACCAGTTTGGTCAACTCCTCTTCCGGCAGCAGCAACTGGCCGGCAAGCTTGACCGAGGAAATGGAGTACTTTTCGCCCTCGCTGATATTGACGGTGATGTAGATGTCCTGCTTGTCCGGCGAAATCGAAACCTGTGTCGATTCGATGTTGAACTCGAGGTAGCCGCGATTCAGGTAATACGAGCGCAGGGTCTCG
>CAIZHL010000517.1 GCA_903932755.1 uncultured beta proteobacterium | reverse complement strand
GGCAATTCCAGCGCCATGCAGGATTTGCCCGGCACGGTTTCCACCACGCGGATCGACACCAGCGACAGCGCGCGCGCCAGGTCCTTGGCCAGGCCGACGATCTGGCTGCCCTTGACGCCGACCGCCGGCTCGATCTCGTAGCGCGTCACCACCGGCCCGGGATGCGCCGTCAGCACCCTGGCCTCGACGTTGAAGTCGGCCAGCTTGCGTTCGATCAGACGCGAGGTGAATTCCAGCGTCTCGGCGGCGGGCAGGTCGGCCGGATCATGGGTCGGCTCGGCCAGCAGATGCAAGGGCGGCAGGGCGCCGCCCGGCGCATCGAAGAACAGCGGCGCCTGCCGCTCCTTCGCGGCCCGCGCCACGGCCTTGGGTGCCACCGGCACCACGATTTCGACAGGCTCGATGCGCAGAGGGGGAAGCGGACTGTCCTCGACCTTGCGCCTCTCGGTTTCCACCACTTCCTCGCGCTGCTCGGCCACCGCACGCCCATAGCGCCTGTCCTGCCAGTTGTCCCACAGCCCGTGCAGGCCGACATAGGCGCCCTCCAGCAGGAGGCCCACCTTCTCGGCCGCAGTGATCCAGGACAGGCCGGTGAACAGGCTGAATCCGATCATGCCCAGCACCAGCAGGATCAGCGTGCCGCCGGTGTAGCCGAGGAACAGGGCGACAAGCCGCCCGACTTCGAAACCCAGCATGCCGCCGGGCGCCAGCGGCAGTGCCACCTTGAGGCTCCAGAAGCGCATGGCCTCGAGGCCGCAACTGGCCAGCAGCAGAACGAGGAACCCGGTCAGGGCGATCAGCAGGGAACGGCGATCGCCGCCGAACAGGTGGCTCAGTCGGTGGTAGCCCCATGCCAGCATGAAAAACGGCAGGGCCACCCACCACCAGGCGGAAAGCCCGAACAGGTACAGCAGGAGGTCGCTCAGCCAGGCGCCGAGGCGGCCACCCGGGTTGGCGATGCGCTCGACAGCTGCCGAATGCGACCAGCCCGGATCGGCGCGATCGAAACCCCACAGCACCAGCGCCAGATACAGTCCGGCCAGGCCGACCAGCAGCCAGCGCGCCTCGTGCACCAGCAAGGCGATTTTTTCCGGCAGGGGGGTGACGGGGGACTCGGAGGCGCTGACAGCATTCATGGGGTAAGGCCGGTCCGTGACGGATCACGAACCGCAATGACGGACACTGGCAAATTATGTCCGTCCGCCCAACGGCCCAAACCCCAAAAAGCCGGCCAAGTCAGGCCCTGTTCCACACTTGCGGCGGGACCTCAGTCGCAGACACCCGCGTTCTTGCCGCCGGCAGTGATGGTTTCGACCATCGAACTCTGCGGGATGAAGCCCAGCCCCGGATCGCCGGGCAGCAACTTCGGCAGGATGTTGTTCGCCGCAATGAAGCCGAATTGCCCGGCCGAAACGAACAGGGAGCCGGCGCCGTTGGCGACGCGGACCTCGCCGTCGCGCACGCTTACATAGACGCCGGCCTCGTGCACCGCATCGTCGCCGGCGCCGTCCTTCTTGCAGCTGCCCGCCTTGCAGTCATCGACATCGAATGTCGTGCCGCGGATGCCGATGGTCGCCGTGGTCGTGTTCATTTTGTAGGAATCTTCGTCGCCCCGCTTGCTGATCAGACCGGATACCGCGCGAATGCCGCCCTTCAGCAGGCTGAACACGGCGTTGTCCTCCTTTGGCCGGGCTTCGACGAAGGTATAGGCCGCTACCGTGAACTGGGTATTCGGCTTCATGGTAATGGTGGCGCCGTCCTTGAACTTGATCTGGGCATAGCTGTCCTTCTGCGTTTCCAGGGTGTCGCCGGGAATCACTTCGGACCTCATGGAAAGTATCCGTGTCGAGCCGTCTGCACGTTTGACCGACAGGGTCCCCGAAAGCTGGATGATCGTGCCGTTGGCAAAAACGCTGCCGGCGATCAGGCACGCCAGTACTGCAAGGATGTAGCGACTGGTCTTCATGGTTAACTCCTTATTTGCATTGCCCCGCGGTCTTGCGTTTGAAGTTGCCCTGGTCGGATTCGCCGCGACGGCTCTTGGCAATCGTCTCGGTGTTGATCGAGTAATACAGGTAGCCCAGCAGCGACTCATCGACACCGAGCGGAGCGCGCGACTTGACGAAGGCATCGGCATGGCTGCTGAAGTCCGTAATCACGGTCAATCTGCCTCCGTCGGTAAACCTGTAGCTGATCGGGTAGCCGTTGTTGGTCACCGGATTGTCGAACACATCATACAGGCCCGACCCCCTGCTGCCGGCGATGATCAGGCCGGCCTTGACGCCCGAGCCGAGAAGCCCGGCGATGGCGACATTGGGATGGATGAAGTCACCCGTGCCGCCGATGGTGAAGTTGATCGGTCCGGCGTTGAGGATGCCGGCCGACGCCAGCAGGTTCGCCGACGCGGTTGGCGCGGTGCCGGCGATCACCGCAACGCTGCCGCCGACCTTGATATTCAGCGGCAACTCCGGATCGAATACCGCCAGCGCGGTGGCGCGCCCACCGGAGCCGGCGCTGTTGATGGTGCCGCCGGTCAACACGAAATCGTCTGCCACATTGAGGGCCTTGCCCGCATTGACCAGCACGATCGCGCTTGCGTTGGCCTCGCCGCCGTCCGCCAGGTTGGCTGTGCCGCCGGTGATGTAGAAATTCCCGCCAACATTCAGGTCGAGTTTGCCCGCCGTCAGGAACGCGTTGGCTTGCGCCACGGCTGTCGGATGATTCGAGGTCGCGGTGCCGCCGTTCAGCGTGAAATCACCCGTGGTGGTAATCGACAGCGTTCCCGCCGCCTTGATCACCGTGTCGTTGGTGAGGTTCTGCCCGGCGCCCGAGATCGTCGTGCCTCCGGAAATGCTCATGCTGGACGCGTTGATCGTCACATTGCGGGTGGCCTTGATCGAGAGATCGTTCGACACGCCGGGATTGGCGACATTGCTGCCGCCGATGAAATTGACGGCATTGGCGAAATTGAAATTGAGGTTGCGGCCGAGCACTTGGCCCGGGCCGGTGATCGTGATTGCTCCGGTGGTCGTCAAATCGACGTCGCCGGATCCGGCATCGATATTCAATGGTCCGCCGGATATCACGGCGGCAAGATTCAAGTCCTGGGCAGTTGAAAAATCCATGCCGCTGCCGATGGCCTGCGCCACCGTGTATGTCGCATCCTGGTGATAGATGATGGCACCCGGCGCCTCGAGGTACAACACGCCCACGGTATTCAGGCTGTCCAGCAGGGTGATGTCACCGGCCCCCGTGACGGTGGCATGCAGCGAATTGACGGCAATCGGCGCGCTCTGGGTAATCGATCCGGTGGCGGTGAAGAAGGCCTCGCCAGCGGGGTTATCCACGCTGACACCGGCGAGCACGAGCGCCCCGTTCTTGCCGATATAGACATTGCCTGTTTCCGAACGGGTCGACAGGCTGGTCGCGGCACCGAT
>CAIZHL010000516.1 GCA_903932755.1 uncultured beta proteobacterium | reverse complement strand
CCGCTGGCCGAGATCACCGACTATGCCTCGCGCCTGAAGTCGCTGACCGGCGGCCAGGGGGCCTACAGCATCGAGTTCGCCCGCCACGCCCAGGTGCCGCCCCAGGTGCAGCAGAAGCTGGCGGCCGCATTCAGGCCGCAGGAAGAGGAAGATTGATGAGCCTGGATCCGGGTGCCCGGGTTGCGTCGAAGGCCGGCGAGGCGTAGTCTTCGCGCCATGACACAGCGTTTAGCCCGCTTCCTGCTGTTTTTTGCCGCCCTCTGGATGCCCGTGCAGACCATGGCGGCCTTGTCCATGGCGCAGTGCCGGCATGTTCAGGAGCAGGCCGCAAGCGGTGTCATGAGCCATGAGGCCGCGGCATCGGCCGAGTCGAGTGCTCCCTGCCATGAGGCCGTCGATTCCGATCAGGCCACGCATCATGAGGCTTGCGACAACTGCGAAAGCTGCCATCTCGCGAGCGCGGGCTTCCTGCCCAGCGCCGACCTGCTCGCCGGCCTGATGCCGGCCGAAAATCGCTACGTGCTGCCGGCCGTCATGGTTCCGCGTAGCCACATTGCGGAGCCGCCGCAGCATCCTCCTCGAAGCGCCGCCTGACAGCCGGTCGGGTTGGTGACCCGGGCTTCGGCCCGGAGTTCGCCATGTGTCGTCGCTATTCGGGAGATTCCCCATGAAGCACTTTGTACGTTTGTTTTCCACATCGGCAACGCTGCTGCTGCTTTCCTTTTCCGCTAATGCCCAGGCCCACGAAGGCCATCTGCCGCAGTCCGACGGCGTGATCAAGAAGATCGACGCCGCCACCGGCAAGGTCACCATCGCCCACGGCGAGATCGCCAATCTCAAGATGCCGCCCATGACCATGAGCTTCAAGGCCAAGGATCCGGCCATCTTGAAGCCATGGAAGGAAGGCGACAAGATCCGTTTTCGCTCCGCCGAGGTCAAGGGCGTACTGACCGTCTACAGCATCGAAGCCGCGAAGTAGGGCCATGACTTCCCGTCTTGTGCGGCTGGCAGCGCTGCTGTCGGTCGCGGTGGCGAGCGTTCACGCCCAACCCGCCGGGCAGATGATCGGCGGCGAGGTCGAGAGCCTGCTCGAATTCGCCCGCAGCCGCCATCCCGAATTCGCCGCCCTGCGTGCCGAAGCGGCGGCGGCGGCGGAGCGCATCGAGCCGGCCGGCGCCTTGCCCGACCCGATGTTTCGTACCGAGTTGCGCGACATCACCAACGAAGGCAAGGACGCCAGTACCAACCTGCTGCCGCCACGCATCGGCAGCACGCGCTACATCTTCAGCCAGTCCGTGCCCTGGTTCGGCAAGCGCGACTTGCGCCGTGACGTTGCCGGCGCCGGTGCAGATGAAGCGCAGGCGCGCGCTCGTGCCGGCTGGATCGAACTGGCCACCCGCATCAAGCTGGCCTACGCCCAGCATCATGTACAACTGGTCAGCCTGCGCTACGCGCAGGAGAACCTCGACCTGATGCGGCGCGTTGCCGAGATATCGCGCACCCGCTATGCCAGCGGCTTCGGCAGCCAGCAGGATGCCCTGCGCGCGCAGTCCGAAATCATCGCCATGGAGACGGATATCGTCATGCTCGAAGGCGAGAGCAAGCAGACCGCAGCCCGGATACGGGCCTTGCTGGGACGCCCGGATAACCTCACGCTGCGCCCGCCCGAAAAACTGCGGTCGTTGCCGCCCCCGGCGAAGCTGGAGATGGCGGCGCTCGAGGACCGGCTGAAGGCAAACAACCCGCAACTGGCTGCCGACGATGCCCGCATCAGCGGTGCCGAGAAGGGGCGCGACCTGGTGGAGCGCAACCGCTACCCCGACGTCAGCTTCGGTGTTTCACCGACCCAGGTCGGCAAGCGCGTAGCCGAGTGGGAGCTGATGCTGGAGCTCAACATTCCCCTGCAGCAGGAGAGTCGTCGCGCGCAGGAGCGCGAGGCGGAACTGATGGTCGACGCGGCGCGCCTGCGCCGCCAGGGCAACCTCAACCAGGCGCTGGCCGAACTCAGCGAAAGCCTCGCCGGCCTTGAAGTCGCCCGCGGCCTGGAGTCGCTGGTGGGCAACGGCTTGCTGCCGCAGGCCGAACTGAACCTGAATTCGGCGCTCGCCGCCTATGAGAACGGCCGCGCCGATTTCGCCGCGGTACTCGATGCGCACCGGCAGCTGCGCCGCGCCCGCGGCGAACTGGTCAAGGCGCGCGGCGACCAGCAAATCCGCCTGGCCGAAATCGAAAAAATGCTGGGAGAAGATTTATGAAATATCAGATACCGGCCGTGCTCGCGGCCCTGCTGCTGGCCGTCGGTGCCGGTTACTGGCTGGGCAAGGGGAAAAAAGTCGGCGCTGGCGACACGGCGAGCGTCAGCGCTCCGGTGGCGGCGAGCGCGCCAGCCGCGGCCCCGGCGCGCAAGCTGCTCTATTACCGCAATCCGATGGGCCTGCCGGATACTTCGCCGGTGCCGAAGAAGGACTCGATGGGCATGGACTACATCGCGGTCTATGCAGATGAAGACGAAGCTACGACCGCCGGCGAAATCAAGATCAGTACAGAGAAAGTGCAGAAGCTTGGCGTGAAAACCGAAGCCGCTGCACTGCGCGAACTGGCGCGGCAGGTGACGGCCGCCGGTCGCGTCGAAATCGACGAACGCCGCTTGCACAACGTGGCGCCGAAATTCGAAGGCTGGGTCGAACGCCTGCACGTCAATGCCACGGGTCAGCCGGTGGCCAAAGGGCAGCCGCTGTTCGAGGTCTACAGTCCCGAACTGGTCTCGGCACAGCGCGAGTACATGGTGGCAGCCAAGGGTGTGGTTGCGCTGAAGGACGCCAGCGCCGAGATGCAGTCCGGCATGCGCCAGTTGGCCGAGGCGAGCCTGGCGCGGCTGCGCAACTGGGACATTTCCGAGGAGCAGATCAAGGCGCTGGCCGCAGGCGGCGAAGCGAAGCGCACGCTGACTTTCCGTTCGCCCGCGGGTGGCGTGGTGCTGGAGAAGAAGGCCGTGGCCGGCATGCGTTTCATGCCGGGCGAGATGCTCTACCAGATCGCCGATGTTTCGTCGGTGTGGGTGCTGGCCGACGTCTTCGAGCGCGACATCGCGCAGGTCAAGGCCGGGCAGAAGGTCAAGCTTGCCATCAACGCCTACCCGGAAAAAAGTTTCACCGGCACCATTGCCTACATCTACCCGACGCTCAAGGCGGAGACGCGCACGATCCCGGTGCGCATCGAGCTGGCCAATCCGGGCGGCCTGCTGAAGCCGGCGATGTACGCCAGCGTCGAGCTGGCGGTGGGCGGCCGGGACAAGGTGCTGACGGTGCCGCTGTCTGCCGTGATCGACAGCGGGACGCGGCAGATCGTGCTGCTGCAGAAGGCGGCGGGGCGCTTCGAGCCGCGCGAGGTCAAGCTCGGCGCGCGCAGTGACGAATACGTCGAAGTGCGCGAAGGCATCGCCGAAGGGGATGCCGTGGTCGTCGCCGCCAACTTCCTGATCGATGCCGAGAGCAACCTCAAGGCGGCCTTGAGCGGTCTGACGGCGGCGCCGGAGGCGGGGGCGAAGCCCGCCAAGACATCGGTCAGCCACCAGGCCACGGGCACCCTGGAGGCAATCGATGCGAAGAACGGAACTGTCACCGTGACTCATGCGCCGGTGGCCAGCCTCGCCTGGCCGGCGATGACCATGGACTTCATCCTCGCCAACCCGGGGCTGGTGGACAAGTTCAAGGCCGGTGCGCCCATCACCATCGAGTTCGTCGAACGCGGACCGGGCGAATGGGTGATCACGAAGATGGACGCGAAGGCTACGGCCGCCAGCGCCGCCGCCGCGCAGATAGCCAAATGAGGGGCCACTGAAATGCTGAACGCCCTGATCGGCTGGTCGGCGCGCAACAAGTTCCTCGTCGTCATCATGACGGTCTTCATCACGCTGGCCGGCATTTATGCCGTGCTGAAGACGCCGCTCGATGCGCTGCCCGACTTGTCCGACGTGCAGGTCATCGTCTATACGGAGTATCCGGGCCAGGCGCCGCAGGTGGTCGAAGATCAGGTCACCTATCCGCTGACCACGGCCATGCTCTCGGTGCCGAAGTCGAAAGTGGTGCGCGGTTTTTCCTTCTTCGGCGCGTCCTTCGTCTATGTGATCTTCGAGGACGGCACCGACATCTACTGGGCACGTTCGAGGGTGCTGGAGTATCTGAACTTCGCCGCCGGACGCCTGCCGAAAGGCGTGACGCCACAGCTCGGCCCGGACGCCACGGGCGTCGGCTGGGTTTATCAGTACGTGGTGCGGGCCAAGGACAAGTCGCTGGCCGAACTGCGCACGATTCAGGACTGGTTCATCCGCTACCAGCTGACCAAGGCGCCGGGCGTGGCCGAGGTCGCCAGCATCGGCGGCTTCGTCCAGCAGTACCAGGTCGTGGTCGATCCGGTCAAACTGCGCGCCTACGGCGTGCCGCTGATGAAAGTGGTGCAGGCGATCCGCGATTCCAACCGCGATGTGGGCGGGCGCGTGGTCGAGATGGCCGAGACCGAATACATGGTGCGCGGCCGCGGCTACCTGCGCGGGCTTGCAGACATCGAAGGCCTGGTGGTGAAATCCGAGCGCGGCACGCCGGTGCTGATCCGCGACATCGCGCGGGTCGAACTGGGTCCGGACGAACGGCGCGGCATCACCGAACTCAACGGTGACGGCGAGGTGGTGTCGGGCATCGCCATGGCGCGTTACGGCCAGAATGCGCTGGACGTGATCCAGGGCGTCAAGGAGAAGCTGGCCGAGATCGCACCGGGTCTGCCGGCCGGCGTAACGATCGAGACCGTGTATGACCGCTCGGAGCTGATCCACCGCGCGATCCAGACGCTGAAGACCACGCTGATCGAGGAGAGCATCATCGTCGCGCTGGTCTGCCTGGTGTTCCTGCTGCACGTCAGGAGCGCACTGGTGGCGATCATCATGCTGCCGGTCGGCGTGCTGATCGCCTTCATCGCCATGCGCGCGCTGGGCATGATCTCCAACATCATGAGCCTGGGCGGCGTCGCGATTGCGATCGGTGCCATGGTCGATGCCGCGATCGTCATGATCGAGAATGCGCACAAGCACATCGAGCGCCTGAAGGAGGGCCACTCGAACGCAGAGCGGGCCGCTGCCATCATCGATGCCTGCAAGGAGGTGGGG
>CAIZHL010000515.1 GCA_903932755.1 uncultured beta proteobacterium | reverse complement strand
GGCGGGTTCTTCGTTTTTGACCTGTTTTACCAGTTGCCAAAAAAAGCGGATCTCGTGTGCGCATGGCGCAGGTTTTCGGAGTTTACGGAATGATCAATTCGGATCCCTGTGAAGGCGATATTTCATCAAATGAGCAACGATCGATTGAGGGAAATCGATCCCGGAATGAGATAGCTCGGGGCCTGCAAATTGCATCATTGCTGCAGCGACGCCGAACGCCGAATTCCAGTGTTGCCTTGGGTTCGGACGATTCCTGTACGCGACCTGCGGTCGATCGATCGCGGTGCACCAATGGCATGTGGCCCGGACCTTGCGTTAGGTGACCGGTGATCGAACGTGTTCGGACGCCAGTATGTTGGTTCGGCGCCGGAGATCGATCGTCCAGCGGCACAGCAGGAATGAAAAAAGACGGCAGACAGTGCTTTGCCATGAGGGGGATGCGGTTCAGATGAAAGTTTTCTCGGCACTTGCGTTTTGCTTTGCGCTTACCGGCTGCAACGTGGTGGCCAACCTCGAGGCCGTTTCGGCGGCGAAGAAGGCACCTGTCCTGCGTTCCGACCAGTTTCAATCCATTGCCGGCAACGGCAAGCTGCTGGTCGGCGTCGGTAGCAACGGCGTGATCGTAAGCTCGGATAACAACGGGGCGACGTGGAAGCGCACCGTGCTGCCGGGAGTCTCCTCGCTGATCGGTGTCGTCGCGTGTTCCGACGGTTCGTGGGCAGCGCTCGACTTCTACCGCAAAGTCTGGGTGGCCGACCCTGCGGCAACTAAATGGGAGGCGCGGGAGCTCACTACCAAGGCCAATCCGCTGGCCATCACCTGCGACTCCAAGGGGCAATACTGGGTCGTCGGCAGCCGCACGACATTGCTGTCGAGCGCCGACAAGGGAGCGAACTGGAAATCGCAGGACTTCGGCGAAGACGCCATCCTGATGTCGATCCAGTTCCTCGATGCCGACAACGCCATCATTACCGGTGAATTCGGCATCCTGCTGACGACCAAGGATGGCGGCAGCAGCTGGCAGCAAGGCAAGAAGATCCCGAACGACTTTTTTCCGCATGCGGCGCTGTTCACGGACACCCGCACCGGATGGGTCTCCGGTCTGGCAGGAGTCATCCTGCACACCACGGACGGCGGCAACAACTGGGTCAAGCAGCCCGGCGGCGTCGGCGCGCCGATGTACGCGCTGGTGAATCACAAGGGCGAGATGTACGCGCTGGGAATCAACGGCCTCATGCTCAAGCTGGCGGCGGGAGAATGGAAGCTGATCGAAGGGCGCCCGGCGCCTTACCTGCGGTCGGGCCTTTCGCTTGGCGACAAGGGAATGCTGATCGCCGGCGGCGCCGGCACGCTGCAACTATTCTCGCCCGGAGCGCAGCCAGCCGCTCCGGCAGCCAAAAAAGACTAAAGGCCCGCCATGAAACACAAGATTACCCACGCGCTGCACCAGGTCGAAAACCTGATCTTCGCCGCGCCCAAGGCAATCCTCGGCGCCATCCTGCTGGTCACCGCATTTTTTGCGCTGCAGATCCCGGGGCTGAAAATATTTTCCGAGTTCGCAGACCTGTTGCCGCAAAAACATCCCTACATCCAGTTGCACAACGAGATCCGCGATACCTTCGGCGGGGCGAGCCAGATCGTCGTCTCGGTCGAGGTGGACAGCGGGACGATCTTCACCAACAAGACCCTCGGCATCATACACAAACTGACCCAGGACGTCGATAGCCTGCCCGGCGTCAACCACAACCTGGTGTCGAGTCTCACCCACCGCACGGCACGCAAGGTCTGGCTGACCGAGACCGGCGAACTGAACTCCGTTGCCTATTACGAAGCATCGAAGACCAATCTCAGCGACGCCGAGCTGGACCAGTTGAAGAAGGCCGTCATGGCCAACCCGCGGGTATACGGGCTGATGGTCTCGCCCGACCTGAAGGCGGCGCTGATCAAGGCGCAACTGAACGAAGGCGACCTGGATTACGACAAGACCTTCCAGGAACTGCAGAAGGTTCGCGCCCAGGCGGCCAGCCCCGGCGTCCGCGTCTATGCCACCGGCCAACCGGTGCTGATCGGCTGGGTGTACACCTACCTGCCGCAGATCCTGCAGATCTTCCTGTACACCATGGGGCTGATGGTGCTTTTGCTGGTGATGCACTTCCGCTGTTTCTACGGAGTCTTTCTGCCGCTGCTCGGCATCGTGCTGTCCTCGATCTGGGGCCTGGGCTTCATATCGCTGCTGAAATGGAACCTCGATCCGCTCAACCTGGTGATTCCCTTCCTGATTGCCGCGCGCGCCATGTCCCACAGCATCCAGCTGGTGGAGCGCTATTACGGCGAACTGGCGATCACCCTCGATTCGAAACAGGCGGCGCGCAATGCCTTCGACGATCTCTTCCGCCCCGGCTCGCTGGCCATCGTCGTCGATGCCGTCGGCATCCTGGTGATCGCCCTCGGCGCCGCGCC
>CAIZHL010000514.1 GCA_903932755.1 uncultured beta proteobacterium | reverse complement strand
TCATCAGCCGAAACGTGGTGCCCGGGCTTCCTTCACCCTTGACCCGCGTTACCAAGAAATCCTGATTTCCGTCCCCATTGAAGTCGCCGGCTTCAATTTGCTGCGGCATATCCTGTGTAGCCTGGGAAAAGTCCAGGACACTACCAAGCAGAAGAGAGTCTGAAAAAGGCATCGAATAAATCCTGGTTTGGGGAAGAACGAAGCTTGATAAGAATTAATGTTCGCGCGTGATTCTAACCGCAGGCCGATTGATGCGCACAAGGTGCCGAGGCCCAGGGACGCCGCAACAAATGCCCACGGCATCATGCAAATTCCCCCTTTGCTGCTGATTTCGCCGGCGACGAGGCCGCTCGCGCAAATCCCGCCCATCACGTAACGTCCGTCGACCGAACCCGCCGATCGACCCGGCCGACATCATCCTGCTGATCCAGTCCGACCGAAAATTCAAGCTCGCCGGCCCGGACAAGCTCATCTGGCAAAAGCCGACCGCCGAGCTCAAGGAACGGGTGGCTGCGGTGAAGGAACTCTTCCGCCGCCTCAAGCACTGAGCTGAAAAAGTCGGCGCTGGCGGCACGGCAACCGGCCGGCGCAGCGCCGCAACTCCCTACATCACGAAGATATCCGTTGCCCGGCGAAAAACCAGGGCTCAGCCGAGGCGCTTGTCCGCTTCTTGCCCGACGCCACCTTCCCGATCCAGGACAACTCCCTCGATGATTTCGCCGGTCTCTTCCAACCGCGCCTCATCCTGCCGGCATCCCGCTTCGCCGCCGGCGGTGCTACGAACACCGCACCTGCCGCTCTTGCAACTGCCGGGCGCAGCGATTTCCACGCCGTCCTGTCCCATGCTCTTCAAAAGAAAATAGATGGCGCCGACAGAGGCAATCAGCAGGGCAATGGCTACAAGCGCAATCAGCATGGTTCCGGCTCGGGAAATCTGGAAGGGCAACTATATCGCAGGCAGTGCGTCTGTCGGGCAGATCACTTCGGTTTGTCTGCCTTAGCGGCCGTTGGCAACATCAAGACGATCTTCCGCCCTCGGCCACGAAGGGCCATTCGACGGCAATGACAATAAGGCTGCTACAGACTGGGTCCGGCCTTTTGACAGTTGCATAGCCAATGGCTGTTCCTCGGTGCATTGCTTCCGGTCACACGGCGACAGTGTCGTTACCCCCCGGCGTTGATTCAGCGCGCGCAGCAATACCGCAAACAATTCGTCGGGATTGAACGGCTTGATCAGGAGGTCGTTCATCCCCGCCTCCAAACACTTCGCCCTGTCCTCGGAAAAGGCTTCGACCAGGCGTTCCTCTTGATCCAGGCCGGTCAGCAGCAGAATATAGATGGCGTGCCCGCACTCCGTCTGGCGCAGGCTGCGGATCAGTTCAATGCCATCCATCTCCGGCATCATCCAATCAACAATCATCATGTCGGGGAACTCGATGCGCGCCAGTTCCAGCCCCTCGCGACCGTTATCTGCCTCGCTGTAGGAATAGCCGGCCTTGGTCAGCAGGCTCTTGGGAATCAGGCGGATGCTGCGGTCGTCATCCACCACCAGCACGCGCCGCCTGCGGCGATGCATAGCCCGAGCAGGAGCACCGCCGCTACCCCCGGTGCGCCGGAGCGCAGGAGTCGTCGATCGGTGCCGGTGACAGGCATTACTGCTTGCTCGCGACGAAAGTACGGTACTGCATGTCGGATTCGAGGATGTGTGACAACCACCAATCCTTCAGGTAGCGATGCACAGCCGCCTCGTCCTGAATGTCTTCCGAGGCGGCCATGTTGAAGCTGCCCATTTTC
>CAIZHL010000513.1 GCA_903932755.1 uncultured beta proteobacterium | reverse complement strand
GATTCAGCAGCGCATGACCGGGCAGGAAACCCGCAACAAGCTGACCGATTACTGGGCAAACCACGAGATCAAGCAGGGTGAGGAATTCGCAATCCTCACCAACATCATCCATCAGGAATGGTCGGGCGTCAGCGTCAAGACGCACAAAAAGCTGAAAGGTTTGCAGGATCACAATCTGCGCGACCACATGAGCGAGGCGGAACTGATTTTCACGGCGCTGGCGGAACTTTCGACACGCCAGATCGCCGAGACCGACGAGGCCACCGGCATGACCAAGAATGCCGAGGCCGCAACCAATGGCGGCGCGATTGCCAGGCAGGCGCGCAAGGCGCTGGAGGCGAAGACCGGCAAGCCGGTGGTGACGGGCGACAATTTCCTTCCGCCAGGCAAGGCGACGCCACGCAAGATGGCGAAGAAACCCTGAACACCGCCGTCCCGGCAGCGCCGACTTTTCGAGTCGGCTTGACACAAAACTTGACTGATACTTGCCTCATCGCCACATGCTGACCAGCTATCGCAAAATGAACTGCTTTGTCGTTCGCGTCACGGAAGAGCGCCAGGCACACGCTGAAATAGAGTTGCATGGTCGGTCCATGCATTGCCGCTGAGCCATGCGCCGCCGCGACTTCCTTGCTGCGACCTCCGCCGCGGCCGCACTTGCCGCCTGCGGCTCGAAGGCGGCGCCGCCGCTGCCGCCGGGCACGCTTTCGGGCGCCAACGATGCACTCGGCCACCGCCTGCGCAAACCCGACTTTCCCGCGCCGACCGAAACGCGCCGCGTTGCGGTGGCCATCGCCGGCGGCGGCATCGGCGGACTGTCGGCGGCGTGGAAGCTGGCACGTTCGGGCTGCGACGATTTTCTGCTGCTGGAAATGGAAGCCGAAGCGGGCGGCAATTCGCGCGCCGGAAAGAATGAGGTTTCGGCCCATCCGCTGGGCGCGCACTACCTGCCGCTGCCGCCGCGCGAGGCGCGCGCCACGCGCCAGCTGCTGACCGAACTGGGCGTGCTGCAGGGCGACCCGGACGCGGCGCATCCGGCCTACGACGAGAAGTATCTGTGCCACGCGCCGCAGGAGCGGCTGTACACCAACGGCTACTGGCAGGAGGGCGTGTGGCCGACGCTCGGCGTGCCGGCCGCCGAGCGCGCGCAATATGCCCGCTTCCAGGAGCACGTCGCCGCACTGCGCCAGCGTCGTGACGCGGCCGGGCGGCGTCCCTTCGCCCTGCCGCTGGCGCTCTCCGGCCGCGATCCGCAACTGCTGGCGCTGGACCGCATGACGCTGCGCGACTGGCTGTTGCGCGAGGGCTACACGGCGCCGGGCCTGCACTGGCTGGCCGACTACGCCTGCCGCGACGACTACGGCACCGCCGCGGCGCAGGCTTCGGCCTGGGCCGGACTGCACTACTTCGCCTGCCGCGACGGCGAGGGCCAGGTGCTGACCGCGCCGGAAGGCAACGCCTGGCTGGCGCGCGGTCTGGCGCTCGCGGCGGCGGGCCGGGTGCAGCAAAACGCGCTGGTGTTCCGCGTCGAACAACGCAGGAAGGAAACCGTCTGCGACGTCTACCTCGCCGCCGAAAACCGCAGCATCCGCATCATCAGCCGCGAGCTGATCTGGGCCGCGCCGCTGTTCCTGATCCCGCATGTCTTCGTCGCACCGCGCCCGGAATGGCTGGCCGCCATCAAGGGCGCCGAGTACGCACCGTGGGTCGTCGCCAACCTGACATTGAGCGAAGCGCCGCAGACGCGCGCCGGCCAGCCGCTGGCCTGGGACAACGTGCTGCACGACAGCGCGGCGCTGGGCTACGTGGTCGCAACCCACCAGCAGCTGCGCTACGCGCCGGGGCCGACCGTGATCACCTGGTACCGCGCGCTGCACGAAGAATCGGCGTCCCGCCAGCGCCGACTCTTATATTCGCGCGACGACTGGGCCCGCGAGATCCTCGCCGACCTCGCCATGCCGCATCCCGAGATCCGCGAACTGGCGACGCGCATCGACATCCACCGCCATGCCCACGCCATGATCCGCCCGCTGCCCGGCCGGCTGTGGGGCGGCGCGCGCGAGGCCGTCGAGCGGGGCGCGGCGGGCATCCAGTTCGCCCATGCCGATGTCTCCGGGCTGTCGCTGTTCGAAGAGGCCAACTACCGCGGCGTGCTGGCCGCGGAGCGCACGCTGGCCCGGCTCGGCGTATCCTTTGCATCCTCGCTATGAACGGCCTCCACATCCTTGCCGAATTCCACGCCTGCGCCGGCGATCGCCGCCTGCTGGAGGACGCCGCGCCGCTGGCCGCCCTGTGCCGTCGCGCCTGCGCCGACGCCGGGCTGGCGGTGGTGGCCGAGGCCTTCCACCAGTTCCCCGATGCCGGCGCCACCGGCGCCATCGTGCTGGCCGAATCGCATCTGGCGATCCACACCTGGCCGGAGCTGGACGCGGTGACGCTCGACCTTTACGTCTGCAACTATAGCCAGGATAATCGCGCTGCCGCGGAGGCCGCCTACGAGGCGCTGAAGGCGGAATTCAAGCCGCAGCGCGTGGTGCGCCACGACGTAAAACGCGGTGCGATACAGGCGGCGACGCCGGTCCCTGCGCAACATGACACCGTGAAACCATGAGCTTTCGGCTGTTCTTCTTCCTGCTGGTATTTGCCAACCTGATCTTCTTCGCCTGGACGCAGGGCTACTTCGGCGGCATCGACGAGAACCGCGAACCGCAGCGGCTTACCTCGCAACTGCAGGCCGACAAGCTTCGCATCGTCGGCAAGGCGCAGCCGCCGGCGGCGAAAAAGCCGGACCTGGCCTGCCGCACCATCAACGGCCTCAACGCGGCCGAGGCGGAAGCCCTCAAGGCCGCCATGAAAACCGGCGGCGCCGGCGAAGCCACGATACAGCCGCTGGTCGAACTGAAGCCCCACCTGGTGGTCATTACCGACCTGCCCAACAAGGCCGCCGCCGAGAAGAAGGCGGCGGAGCTGGTCCGCTTCGGGGTTACGGAACAGGTCCCCGTCGCACTGCCGGACGGGCGCCATGAAATCGTCCTCGGCGCTTTCGCCAGCGAAGCGGAGGCGAGCGAATTCCTCGCCGCGCTGGTGAAGCGCGGCATCAAGTCGGCGCGCGTCGACAGCCGCGAAGTTCCCGCGGCCAAGGTGCGCATCGAAGCCCGCGGCCCCGCCCAGGAACTGCTGCGGCAACTGCCGCAGCTGATCGCACCCCATGCCGATGCCACCATCGGCGATTGTCCGGCGTGAGCTATGTGGTCGGGCTCACCGGCGGCATAGGCAGCGGCAAGAGCGCCGCCGCCGACCTGTTCGCCGCGCGCGGTGTCGCGGTGGTCGACACCGACGCCATCGCCCATGCCCTGACCAAGGCCGGCGGCGCCGCCATGCCGGCGATCCGCGCCGAATTCGGCGCTGCGGTGGTGGCGGCCGACGGCGCGCTCGACCGCGGCGCGATGCGCGCCATCGTCTTCGCCGACGAGTCGACGAAAACTCCGGCGCGCAAACGCCTGGAAGCCATCCTGCATCCGCTGATCCGCGCCGAGGGCGAACGCCAGCTCGCCGCGGCGGGCGCCGCGCCCTATGCCATATTGGTGGTGCCGCTGCTGATCGAGTCCGGCAGCTACCGCGAGCGGGTCAACCGGATCGCGGTGGTGGACTGCCGCGAGGAAACCCAGATTGCCCGTGTCATGAGCCGCAACGGCATGCAGCGGGCCGAGGTGGAGCGCATCCTGGCGGCGCAGGCGACGCGCGCCCAGCGCCTCGCGGCGGCCGACGACATCATCGACAATGACGGCGAAATCGCCGCCCTGCCGCCCCGCATCGAGCGCCTGCATGGGGAATATTTGGCACTGGCGCGGCAGTTTGGTTGAGATTTGCACTGAATTGGGTCACAATCCCACCAATTTTCTCAACCCGGCTCCCCACTCGGCAAGCGTGTGATCACTTACGAATACCCTCTCAGCGAGCGCGTTCGCACGCTATTGCGGCTCGAAGACCTGTTTGACAAAGTCACCCATTTCGCCGCTGCGGAAGGTGCCATGGAGCACCACGTCGCGCTGGTCACGCTGTTCGAAATCCTCGAAGTCGCCGGCCGCGCCGAACTGAAGTTCGACCTGGTGCAGGAGCTCGAACGCCAGCGCCAGATCCTGCTGTCCTTCCGCAACAATCCCGACATCTCCGAAGAAGCGCTCTCCGGCGCGCTCTACGAAATCGAGCAGGCCAGTTCGCTGCTGCTCGCCATGCACGGCAAGATCGGCCATTACCTGCGCGAAAACGAGTGGCTGATGACCATCAAGAACCGCGCCGCGATTCCCGGCGGCGTCTGCGAGTTCGACCTGCCCGGCTACCACTACTGGCGGCATCGCGACTCGGCACTGCGCCAGCAGGACATCCGCGGCTGGATCGCGCCGATGATGCCGATCCGCGACGGCCTGGCGATCGTGCTGCGCCTGCTGCGCGCCTCCGGCCGCAGCGAGCTGCAGACGGCGCAGCGCGGCACCTTCCAGCTGATGCTGGGCGGCCGCAGCGCGCAACTGATCCGCCTCAAGGTCGGCCCCGGCGACCCCTGCCTGCCGGAAATTTCCGCCGGCAAGTTCGCCATCAACATCCGCTTCCTGCGCCCCGACATGGACCAGCGGCCGCGGCAGGTCGACGCACCGGTGAATTTCGAACTCACGCTGTGCAACCTGTAAGTCCCGCTGCACCCCGCGTCGTCACCTGCCCCTCCTGCGGCAGGCCCGTTGAATGGATCGCGGAAAACCGTTACCGGCCGTTTTGCTCGGCGCGCTGCAAGGGCGTCGATCTCGGCGCATGGGCGACGGAGAAGTATCGCGTCGCGGCGACCGAAGAGCCGAAGCCGGAAGACCAGTCGGAGTGAAACGCCGGGGATCCGGTGAATAGGTCCGGATTCGTCATTCCGGCGAACGCCGGAATCCAGGCGGCCGTTTCTGGATCCCGGGTCAAGCCCGGGATGACGTAGCGAACTAGGCTTCCCAGGCGGCGCGGATCGCAGCTATGCCGTGGGCGCCGGCGCGGTGGGCGGCGTCGAGATCCGCCCGGGTCAATCCGCCCAGGGCAAAAGTCGGCAGTGGCGGTACGGCGAGGGCTGTCGCCAAACCCTCCCAGCCGATGCTGGCGACGCCCGGATGGCTGGCGGTCGCTTGCACCGCGCCGAAGACCGCGAAGTCGCAACCCAGTCTGGCGGCCAGATCGAGTTCCGCCGCCGTATGGCAGGAAGCCGCCACCAGCCCAAAGTCCGGCCGCGCCGTTTGCGCCGCCAGTTGCACGGCGGGCAGATGCACGCCATCCGCGCCGGCGGCAGCCGCCAGCGCCGGATCGCCGTTGACCAGCACCCGCGCTCCATATTGATGGCAGAGGTCGACCGCGGCGTGAACGAAAGCCGAACGACGCGGCGCATCGAGCTTGGGCTCGCGCAGTTGCACTAGCTTCAGACCACCTTCCAGCGCATGCGCCAGCGCCATCAGCTGGGCGTCGATGCCGATCTCGCCGGCGTGGGTGATGGCATAAAAATCGGGCAGGGCCAGCGCCGCCAGCACCGGCGCGTTGGCCGGCAACATGGGCGCGACCGTCAGGCCGTCGGCGCGTTGCCAGGCCAGGGCGCTGTGTACATGGTCGTGCAGTTCGCCGCACCAGTCGCGGACGCGGAAGAAATTGAGGCGGACATGGGCGTGTTCATAGACATGCTCGCGGCGCAGCCAGGGGTCGGCGCGCGTGACGCCGATGCCGAGCTCTTCGCCCAGCTCGCGCACCAGGGCCGCATGCGGCGTTTCGCCCGGCTCGACCTTACCGCCGGGGAATTCCCAATAGCCGGGGTATAAAGTGCCGGGCGCGCGCTGGCCGAGCAGGAATTCCATCGCGCCATCGGCCGCGCGTCGCTCGAT
>CAIZHL010000512.1 GCA_903932755.1 uncultured beta proteobacterium | reverse complement strand
GCGCGGAAGCGGTCGATGTAGCATTGCAGGTGTGCCGCCTCGCGCTTCTGCTTGGCCGCCAGCGCCAGGTCGTAGGCCAGGCGCACGGCGCGGGCGCGTTCGCAGGCCGAGTAGTTGCCGGTGAAGAGCTGCAACGTGCCGGCTTCGATGGCGAGGATGTGGGTGGTGATGACGTCGAGGAAATCGCGGTCGTGCGAAATCAGGATCAGCGTGCCGGGATAGCTCTTCAGCCACTCTTCGAGCCAGATGATGGCGTCCAGATCGAGGTGGTTGGTCGGCTCGTCGAGCAGCAGCAGGTCCGAGCGGCACATCAGCGCGCGGGCGAGGTTGAGGCGCACGCGCCAGCCGCCGGAGAACTCGGCCACCGGGCGCCGGAAATCTTCATCCGAGAAACCCAGGCCATGCATCAGGGCGGCGGCGCGCGCCGGCGCGGCGTAGCCGTCGATTTCGCCCAGGCGCGAATGCAGCAGGCCGATCTGCTCGCCGGCATGGTGGTCGTCGTGATGCTCCTCGGCCGCCACCAGATCGCGCTCGATCTGGCGCAGCTCGGTGTCGCCGTCGAGCACGAAGTCGAGCGCCGCGTCGGGCAGCGCCGGCGTGTCCTGCGCGACATGGGCCAGCACCCAACCGGGGGGACGTTCCAGGTCGCCGCGGTCGGCATGCAGTTCGCCGCGCAGCAGACCGAGGAAGGACGACTTGCCGCAGCCGTTGGCGCCGGTGAGACCGACCTTCCAGCCGGGATGAAGCTGCATCGAGGCGCCGGTGACCAGCGCCTCGCCGTTGCGGGAAAAACCCAGGTCGCGCAGAAGAATCATAGGAGTCGGATCGGTGAGGCGTTATGGTGGTGGTAGCCGCGGCGGCCTTCGTAGCAGGCGGTGATGGCGGCCATGTCGACGACTTCGTCGCCGCTGAGCGTGATGCTGGCCAGCAGGCCGACCTCGCGCTTGCCGTAGTCGACGGTGGCCATGACGACCGGTACCCGGGCCGCCAGGGCGATGCGGTAGAAGCCGGATTTCCAGCCGGCCTGCAGGCTGCGCGTGCCTTCGGTGGCGATGATCAGGTGGAAAGTTTCGCGCGTGCGGAATTCGTCGGCGATGCGCTCGACGAAGCCGGTGCGCTCACGCCGGTTGACCGCCACGCCGCCGAGTCCGCGCATGAGCGGACCGCAGGCGCCGCGAAACAGCGTGTCCTTCGCCACCCACTGCGCGCCGTAGGGCAATGCGGCCAGAGCCAGCAGGGTCAGCGGGAAGTCCCAGTTCGAGGTGTGCGGATAGGCGATCACCACGGCCTTCGCCGGACGCTGCGGCAGGTCGAGCAGCTTCCAGCCCAGCGACTTGAGGATCAGGCGGGCTGGGCCGCGCAAAAAGTTCACCGCGGGTTCACCGCGAGGTGAAAACGCTTGCGCCCCGGCAGCCGGTAGGTCTCGAAATCATTGCGGTCGAGCGTCCACACGGTGTGGATGCCGGTGCTCATGGCGGCCACGACCAGCGAGGCATCCGCCAGATCCATCGGCCGGTCGGCATATTTTTCGATCCAGTCGATGGCGCGCACCAGTTCATCGCGTCCCAGCGGCAGCAGCTCCAGGCCGCCCTTGTCGATCCAGCGATACAGCGGCAGCGTCGCTGAGACCGACGGTGCCAGGTGCGAGAACTCGGTGAGCACCGCCCAGGTCGTCACCAGCCGGCCGCGATACGCGGCGAGGAAGGCCTTGCATTCTTCATGGGCGTTGTCGCGTTTGTCCGCCAGCGCGACCAGCGGACCCGTGTCGACCAGCATTGAACTCACTGTGAGGATTTCTTGCCGTGCTTCTCGCCGTGTTTTTCACGAATCGCGGCGACGACACGTTCTTTGGTTCCTGACGATGACTTGCCGCGGCTGTCCAGGCAACCAATGAAGCCGGCTTCCTGCGCCAGCTCGTAAGGCGTGCGCTCAGTCTGTGTGCCCATGAAGCGCTGCTCCAGCAATTCGACGATAACTTCCGACTTGGTGCGCTTTGCCTCGACGCAATAGGTCGCCAGCGCCTGCTCGACGCGAAGGGGAAGGCGGACGGTGGTGGTCATGGCAGCGGCTCCCTGAAGGTGGTTGTATTAACTGTAATACAAGTTCCGGCATCCTGCAAGCAAAGCGCACCATCGGGCGCAGGATGAAATGCTCACCCAGCTTCTGATACCACGCAAAGGTGAGCGTGTGCG
>CAIZHL010000511.1 GCA_903932755.1 uncultured beta proteobacterium | reverse complement strand
GACCATGAACTGCCGACCCGGCTGTGGCGCCTGCTGCATCGCTCCCTCGATCAGCTCCCTGGACAAGGCTGCCGGCGAGCCCTGCGTGCACCTGACGCCGGACTATCGCTGCACGCTGTTCGGCAGTTCGCGGCGGCCGTCCTGCTGCGCCGGCCTGCAACCCTCGGCCGAGATGTGCGGCGACAACCGCGAGCACGCCCTGGCCTGGCTCGCGCAACTCGAGGCAGATACCGCCGCATGCTAGACTCGGCGCCCTCATCAGGCGCCAATTTATTCTTCCGACATGGACTTCCACCCGCTGCTGCAGGCGCTGATTCTCGGCCTGGTCGAAGGCTTCACCGAGTTCCTGCCGGTCTCGTCCACCGGCCACCTGATCCTCGCCGGCGACCTGCTCAAGTTCAACGACGAGCGCGGCAAGCTGTTCCTGATCGTGATCCAGGCGGCGGCCATGCTGGCCATCTGCTGGGAGTACCGCGCCCGCTTCGGTCGCGTGCTCGGCGGCCTGGGCAGCGACCCGGTGGCGCAACGCTTCGCGCTCAACATCGCCATCGCCTTTATGCCGCTGGCGGTGTTGGGCCTGATCTTCGGCAAGGCGATCAAGGCCACGCTGTTCAACCCGATTGCGGTGGCGGCCGCCTTCATCGTCGGCGCCTTCATCATCCTCTGGGCCGAAAAGCGGCAGCACACGGTGCGCATCGAGGACGTCGACCAACTGACCCCGCTGGACGCGTTCAAGCTCGGCCTGGCCCAGGCCTGCGCCCTGATCCCCGGCACCTCGCGCTCGGGCGCCACCATCATCGGCGGCCTGCTGTTCGGCCTTTCGCGCAAGGCGGCGACCGAATTCTCCTTCTTCCTCGCCGTGCCGACGCTGATGGCCGCCAGCGCCTACCAGGCCTGGAAGGAACGCCACCTGCTGGTGGCCGACGACCTCGGCCTGTGGGCCGTCGGCTGCGCCGCCTCCTTCGTCTCGGCCTTCCTCTGCGTGCGCTGGCTGCTGCGCTTCATCTCGACCCACGACTTCACGATCTTCGCCTGGTATCGCATCGCCTTCGGCATCGTCGTCCTCGTCACCTGGCAGATGGGCATCGTGGATTGGTCTTCGCCGTGATCCTCTATCTGCACGGCTTTACCAGCGGACCGCAGTCGCACAAGGCGCAGGCCCTGAGCCAGCGCATGCATGAACTCGGCCTGGGTGACAAATTCCTCAGCCCGCAATTGCCGGCGGCACCGAAGGACGCCATCGCGCTGGCCGCAGATCTGATCCGCCGTCACGGCGTCACCACGGTGATCGGCTCCTCGCTCGGAGGCTATTACGCGACTTATCTAGCCGAGACCTTCGACCTCAAGGGGGTGCTGGTCAATCCCGCCGTGGTGGCCCATCTTTCGCTGCAACAGTACGTCGGCCCCCAGCGCTGGCTCTACACCGGTGAGAGCTTCGACTTCACCCTGGAGCACGTCGAGCAATTGCGCGCCATCGAGGTGCCGGTGCTGAGCAAACCGGAACGCTTCTGGCTGCTGGTGGAACAGGGCGACGAAACCCTCGACTACCGCGACGCCGTGCGCCGCTATCTCGGTGCGCGACAAACAGTGCTGACCGGCGGCGACAGAGACGTCATGCAGTTGTCACTTGTGTCGTTTGG
>CAIZHL010000510.1 GCA_903932755.1 uncultured beta proteobacterium | reverse complement strand
GGTCTGGTGGCCGGCGGCGTGGTGCTGATCGGCGGCGATCCCGGCATCGGCAAGTCGACGTTGCTGCTGCAGGCTCTGGCGCGTCTGGCCCAGGCCAGCGAAAACGTGCTTTACGTCTCGGGCGAGGAATCAGGCGAGCAGGTGGCTTTGCGCGCGCGGCGCCTGCAGCTCGATGTCGGCCGCATGCAGTTGCTGGCCGAGATCAACCTGGAAAAGATCCTCGCCACCCTGGTCAAGCTGCGCCCGGCGGTTGCCGTGATCGATTCGATCCAGACCGTGTGGTCGGATGCCATGCAGTCGGCGCCGGGGTCGGTGGCGCAGGTGCGCGAATGCGCGGCGCAGCTGACGCGCTTTGCCAAGCAGAGCGGCACCTGCGTGATCCTGGTCGGCCACGTCACCAAGGAAGGCAGCCTCGCCGGACCGCGCGTGCTGGAGCACATGGTGGATACCGTGCTGTATTTCGAGGGCGACACGCATTCCAGTTTCCGCCTGGTGCGCGCGGTGAAGAACCGCTTCGGCGCGGTCAATGAACTCGGCGTCTTCGCCATGACCGAGAAGGGCCTGCGCGGCGTCGCCAATCCCTCGGCGCTGTTCCTCTCGCAGCACTCGCTGGATGTCGCCGGTTCCTGCGTGCTGTGCACCCAGGAAGGCACGCGGCCGCTGTTGGTGGAGATCCAGGCCCTGGTCGATGGCTCGCAGGCGCCGAGTCCGCGCCGGCTGGCGGTCGGACTCGAACAGAACCGGCTGGCGATGCTGCTGGCGATATTGCACCGTCATGCCGGCATCGTCTGCGGCGACCAGGACGTGTTCGTCAATGCCGTCGGCGGCGTCAAGATCGCCGAGCCGGCGGCGGACCTCGCGGTGCTGCTCGCCATCGTTTCCTCGCTGCGCAACAAGCCGCTGCCGGGCAAGCTGGTGGTCTTCGGCGAGGTCGGCCTCGCCGGCGAGATCCGTCCCGCGCCGCGCGGCCAGGAGCGCCTCAAGGAAGCGGCCAAGCTGGGCTTCACCCATGCCATCGTGCCCAAGGCCAATGCCCCGCGCGCGGCCATCAAGGGCATCGAGGTGATCGCGCTGGACCGCGTCGAGCAGGCCATCGAGCAGATGCGAAGCTGGTGAATGGCAAATCCTACGAGTCACGGCCCTGGCACGGAGGGCGCCGGGAAAAGCGTGTAGATTTGGCAGTCTCCAAATTCTCTGCGGCCACTGTGGCCAAAAGGTTTTTATGATTTCTCTTCGGCTGGCAATGCGCATGCTCGCGCGCGACTGGCGCGCCGGCGAATTGACGGTGCTGGGCATCGCCCTGATGCTGGCCGTGGCGGCGCTGACCAGCGTCGGCTTCCTCACCGACCGCGTCGAGCAGGCGCTGCGCCAGCAGTCCCATCAACTGCTCGGCGGCGACCTGCTGCTGACCGCCGATCATCCGCTGCCCGGGCGCTTCCGCCAGGAGGCGGCGACCCGCGGTCTGCGCGTGGCCGAGAGCGCCACCTTCCCGAGCATGGTCAGCCTGGGCGATGCCGCCTTGCTGGCCGAAATCAAGGCCGTCTCGGCGGGCTATCCGCTGCGCGGCAGCCTGCGCACGGCAGCCGTGCTGAACGCCGCTGACGCGCCCACCTCCGTCGTGCCGCAAGCCGGCGAGGCCTGGCCCGACGAGCGCCTGGCCACCACGCTGAGCCTCACTCCCGGCACATCCCTGACGCTGGGCAGGATCGCGGTGCGAAGCGGCCCCGTCCTGACCATGGAGCCCGATCGCGGCATGAACGTGTTCGCCCTGGCGCCGCGGCTGATGATCAACCTCGCCGACCTGCCGGCATCCGGCCTGGTGCAGAACGGCAGCCGCATCCGCTACCGCCTCCACCTGGCCGGCGAGACTGCCGACGTAAAGGCATACGAGGCCTGGGCCAACGCCCAGCTCGGGCGTGGCGAGAAGATCGAAAGCCTGGACAACGCGCGGCCCGAAATCCGCAACGTCACCGAGCGGGCGCAGCGCTTCCTGCGCCTCGCCGCATTGCTGGCGGTAATCCTCGCCGCGGTGGCTGTGGCGCTGGCCGCCGAACGCTACATGCGGCGGCATCTCGACGGCTGTGCGGTGATGCGCTGCATGGGCGCCTCGGGAGCGCAACTGCTGCTGATCCACGGCGGTGAATTCCTGATCTTCGGCCTTGCCGCCACGCTGGCCGGGTGCGGCGTCGGCTATGCCGTGCAGGCCGGACTGGAACAGATGCTGGCGAACCTGATGCTGACCAAACTGCCGGCACCGTCGCTGCTGCCCTGGCTGCATGGCCTGCTGGTCGGCCTCACGCTGGTGATCGGCTTTGCCCTGCCGCCGCTGTTGCGCCTGAAGCGCGTGCCGACCATACGCGTGCTGCGCCGCGAGTGGAGTGCATCCGAGCCGGCTTCGGTCGGTGCCTACCTGCTGGGCGCCGCGGTGCTCGCCGCATTGATGCTGTGGATGGCGGGGGAACTGCGGCTGGGGCTGATCGTGCTGGGCGGCTTCCTGATCGCGCTGGCCTTCTTCGCCCTGATGGCGCGCGGGCTGCTGGCCGGACTCGGCCGCCTGCGCCCGGCCGGGCGCGGTTACGGCTGGCGCCACGGCCTGGCCAACCTGCGCCGGCGACTGGCGGCGACCATGGTGCAGGCGGTGGCGCTGGCGCTGGGCCTCACCGCCTTGCTGCTGCTCACGGTGGCGCGCGGCGACCTGCTCGACAGCTGGCTGGAGCGCGTGCCGGCCGACGCGCCGAACCGTTTCGCGATCAACATCCAGCCCGATCAGCGTGTCGCCATCGCCGACTTTTTCAAGGCGCGCGGCCTGCCGCCGCCGGAACTGGAGCCGATGGTGCGGGGCCGCCTGGTGCAGGTCAATGGCAAGCCCGTCGGCCCGGAAAGCTATGCCGACGACCGCGCCCAGCGCCTGGTCGATCGCGAATTCAACCTGTCGTGGTCGGCAACGGTTCCGTCCGGCAACACCGTCAGCGGCGGGCGCTGGCATGGCGCGACGCAAGCCGCGGAATTCTCGGTGGAGCAGGGGCTGGCCGAAACCCTGAACCTCAAGCTGGGCGACCGGCTGACCTACGACATCGCCGGCAACCGGGTCGAAGCCGCAATCACCAGCCTGCGCAAGCTCGACTGGGATTCGATGCGCGTCAATTTCTTCGTCATGTCGCCGCCGGTGGTGCTCCAGGACTACCCGGCCAGCTACATCACCAGCTTTCACCTTCCGGCGGCCAAGGCAGGAGTGATTCCGGAACTGGTCCGCACATTTCCCAACATCACCGTGATCGACGTCGCTGCGCTGGTCAGGCAGTTGCATGCGACGATCGACCAGGTGGCGCGCGCCGTGCAGCTGGTATTCG
>CAIZHL010000509.1 GCA_903932755.1 uncultured beta proteobacterium | reverse complement strand
TGCATGGCGACGCCATCGGTGCCGGCTGGGCTGCGCAGGAACGCGATTACGCCTTCGTCGGCGGCGAGCCGCTGGCAGCGCAGCCGCTGGTCGAGACGGCGCTGTCCCTGTTGCAGATCTACGCTAGCCCGCGCCGCATCGCGCAGACCGATTTCGGTGCCTTGCTCTGCGCACCGGGATGGTCGGCGGATGTCGATGAAGCCGACGCCCGCGCCCGCATCGAGGCCGGCCTGCGCGAAAGCCTGCCGCCCGAAGCCGGCCTGGAACGCTTTCGCGCAGCCATCGGTCGCCTCGCCGGCGCTGTGCCGGCGCCGCACTTGCTGGCGCAACTCGATGTCCTGCTCGGCGCGACGCGCGCGGCCACGCGCCGCCAGGCGCCGTCGGCCTGGGGTCGGGCTTTCTCCGAACTGCTCGATGCGCTCGGCTGGCCCGGCCAGCGTCCGCTGTTGGCGGCAGAAGCCGGCGCGCTGGATGAGTTGCGCGAACTGATGGCGGGCCTGGCCTCGCTCGATGCCATCCTTGGTCGCATCGATCGCGGCGAGGCGCTGCGCCAGTTGCGCCGGCAGTGCCGCGACCGCGCCTTTCGCGCCCGCCGGCGCACGCCGCCGCACGTCGAGGTCTGCAGCCTGGACGAGGCCACGGCCGGCGCGGTCGATGGCCTCTGGGTCATCGGCCTGAACGAGGGCGCCTGGCCGCCGGCGCCGCGGCCCAATCCCATCCTGCAGGCGGAGTTGCAGCGCCGCGCCGGGATTCCCGCCGCGCGCGCCGACTCCCTTGCCGATGCTGCGCGCGAGACGCAGGCGCTGTGGTGCGCCAGCGCGCCCGACGTGGTGTTTTCCTGGTCGCAGCAGGAAGGCGAGAAGGCCCTGCGTCCCAGCCCGCTGCTGGCCGGCCTTGCGGCCTCAATGCCAGACGCAGCGCCCGACGCAGCGCCGCCGCCGGCGGCCGATCCCGGCGCGGTCGAGTACATCTACGACGCGCGTGCCCCCGAAGTCGGCGCCGACGAGCACGTGCGCGGAGGTACAGGTCTACTGGCGGCCCAGGCGGCGTGTCCGGCGTGGGCTTTCCATGAGTACCGGCTCGGTGCCGCCGTGTTGCCAGCGCCGACTTTCGGGCTCGATGCCCTGGTCCGCGGTTCGCTCCTGCATGCCGCGCTGGAAGCTTTCTGGACCGGGCGCGGCCTGGCCGAGCTGCAGGCCATGGATGCGGCAATGCGCGCGGCGGAAATCGGCCGCGTCGTCGGCCTGGCGCTGGACGCACACGACCGCGATGCCGTCGAGCCGCTGCCGCCGCGGCTGCGCGCGCTCGAGGCGCAACGCCTGGCGGAACTGATTGCGACCTGGCTGGAAGTCGAGGCGACGCGCGCCGAGTTCCGCGTGCAGGCCTGCGAGGAACGCCAGCGCCTGGACATTGAAGGCCTCGGCATCAATGTCGTGGTCGATCGCGTCGACCGGCTCGCCGACGGGCGGCTGGCGATCATCGATTACAAGAGCGGCCGCTCGGACCGGACAAAAACCTGGGCCGATGCGCGCATCACCGAGCCGCAGCTGCCGATCTACGCCGCGCTGGCTTTTCCCGACCGCGCCGTGGCCGCCGTCGCGCTGGCGCGGGTGACGCGCGAAGACCCGGCCTTCCTCGGCGTCGCCGAGGACGCGGGCCTGCTGCCCGGCGTCGCCGCGCTCGACGACCAGCGTCGCCGTTTCGCCACCGCCGACTTTCCCGACTGGCCGACGCTGCGCGCCTGCTGGGCGGAACGCATCCGCGAGGTCGCGCGCGAGGTGAAGCAGGGTGCCGCCGCCGTGGTATTCGATGACGAAAAGCACCTGCAGTATTGCCAGGTCAAGCCGCTGCTGCGGCTTGCCGAGCGGCGTCGGCAGTTCGAGGACCCACCCCATCTGCTGCTCACGACGCCGGAGAGCCTCGCCCTGATGCTGAGCCAGGACCGCTGGCTGTCCCGGATCGAGGGGATCCGCTGGGTCATTG
>CAIZHL010000508.1 GCA_903932755.1 uncultured beta proteobacterium | reverse complement strand
CCGAGCAGCGCCGACTTGAGCGCGCCGTCCTGCTGCTTGACGTTCCAGCCCTCGGCCTTCTCCCACAACCACTGCCGCAGCGCCTCGCGGCGCACGATCAGAGTGCCGCCCTGCGACGCCGCCGGAATCGCCGAGACGTCGCGCGCATATTCGCAGCCGCAGACCAGCAGGTGGGCCGCGCCGCGCTGTTCCTCACGATCAAGCTGGCCGAGAAAGAAATGCGGCTTGTGAAACCGTCCGAGACCGGCGCCATACACCAGCCCGCTGCCGGCCAGCGCCGCATTGACCTCCCCGGCGTCGAAGGCATCGAACTCGCAGCCGGCCACCGGCACGGCGACGAACTCGGCATCGGCGATCTCCTCCCAGCGCGCCTCCCGCTCGGAAATCCAGCGCCCGACCTCATCGCGCGGCGGCGACGAGCCGTAGGGCAGCTGATGTTCCCAGCGGTAGAACTCGCGCATGCCGAGCAGGTAGGTGCACAGGCTGACATCGCGCGCATGGCGCGCGTCGGCGATGTCGCAGTTGGTCTGCACCGCCTGCACCAGCGCCGCCATGCCGGCGATCATTTGGCGTCTCCGGCGTGACGGCGACGCGTCTTCCAGGCCGCCATGCCCTGCACGATTTCTGAAAACGGCAACTCGGCAACATCGCCGTAACGCTCCGCGGCCAGGCGCACCAGGCGCGCTGCATCCGGGGCCGTTGCATCGGGATCGAGCAAGGCCTTCAGTCCGTCGAGGCCGCCGCACTGGATTTTCATCACCATGGCGTGGGGCAGGATGCGCTGGGTCGCGGTGAGGCCGAGTGCAAATGCCGACTTTTCGCGCAGCAGTTCGGACATTCGGCAACAGGCGCCGTGGGCCGCAGGCTGCGCGCAGGAAATGCTCTCCCGCTCGGCGATCTGATGGCGCACCGCCAGATCGCAGACCGCATGGCGTGCCAGCAGTGCACGCTCGAAAACGCAGCGAAGCGAAGTTTCAGTAGAGGCTAACATCGGCTTCATCGATGTTAAGCGCAGCGGCCGAAACTAAAACGCTTCGCAGGCGATTGATTTCGCCCCGGACATGACGAAAGGCGGATTCGTCCACCGGGCTAGTACTCAGCCACCATGAAAACGACGGATCCGGTGGCCGCCGTCATCCCGGGCTTGACCCGGGATCCAGCAGAGGCAGCCGACTGGATTCCGGCTTTCGCCGGAATGACGAGCTTATCCATCAGTGTGTACCGAACTGACCACTAGTAATCTTCCCCCGTCATCGGCTCTTCGCCGCGCGGCTCGTTGAGGAGTTCCTCGGCCTGCAGTTCGTTCTCGGCAAAGATGGTCTTGATCTTCTGGCCGGCGGCAAGCTCCGTTTCGCGACGCAAACGCTTGGCCTCGTTCGAGGCTTCCTTGAACACCTCGAACTGGCTGATCTTGGCGAGCTGCTGGATCGGCCCGACGGGCGTCACGCGATAAATGTAATAGGGCACGGACTTACTCCACGTAGCGTTTGGTGGCGCGGCGGGTGCCGGGCCGGGATTTCTGGATGATGACGCCCTTGACGGCGTCGAGGCCGGCAATATCCGCGGCGGGATAGGCCGGGTTCAAGGCCTGCAGGCGCCAGCCCTCGCCATGTCGGACCAGTTGGCGGAAGATCCACTCATCGTCGAGTTTCGCCAGGACGAAGGAGCCGTCGGTGGCCAAACCTTCGGGCTCGATCAGGATCACTTCACCCTCGACGAACTCCGGTTCCATGCTGTCACCCAGCACCATCAGGGCGAAGGGCTCGGCCGACGAGCAGGCCTCGAGTTCGGCATCGGCAGCCTGCGGCTGGATCGGTATGATGCGGCGCGCCTGGGTCATGGCAATTCCTCGGTCATGGTAGGGCGGTCATCGCTTCACAGCACCTCAACGTGCAGCTGGCGCTGCGGCACGCCGGCTGACAGCAGCGCCGCGGCAATCGGCTCGACGCTGGCCGCGGCACCGGCGAGGTAGATGTCGCTGCCCGCGAGGGCCGTGTTCGCCTTGAGGGCGGCAGACAGTTCATCGATGCCCAGCGCATGGTAGCTGAACTCGTCCAGCGCCTCGGCCCAGGCGCGGCACTGGTTGGGCAGGTACTGGCCGCCGGCCTGCGCCGCCGCCCAGTACAGCGTGATCGACTCGGCGGCATCGACCGCGATGGCATGCTCAATCAGGCTGTTGATCGGCGCGAAGCCTTCCTCGACGGCGATGAACACCAGCGGCCGCGGCGAACTATTCTCCAGCACGAAGCTGCCCCACGGTCCCCACACCGAAACATCGTCGGCAAGCCTGATGCGCCCGTCGAACAGGCACGCCGAAAAGTCGGCGCTGGCGGTACGGCGATCGTTGCGGGAAATGTGGAAAATCAGGTTGCGGTCATCGCAGGGGCAGCTCGCCACCGGAAACTCGCCGTGCACATCGCTGCCGTCGCGGACACCGGCGCGAATGCCCAGGGTGACCCGCTGCCCGGCGAGGAAGCGCAGACGGTTGCTACGCGGCGTCTGCAGGTGCAGGCGCATCACGTCGGCGCTGAGCGCATCGATGCGGCGCACTTTGGCGACGATGCGCTGTTCCGGGATGTCTTCCGGCGCGCCGGCTTCCAGCACTTCCAGCACCAGGTCGGAACTCAGCGCGGTGCAACTGCACATCAGGACGTGGTTCTGCGCCTTCTCGGCTTCGGAAAAACGGTAGTCGGAAGGCGACACCTCGCGCGTCTCGCCGGCCACCACGCGCGCCTTGCACAGGCCGCAATTGCCGTTGCCGCAACCGTAGTTGGGCGCCAGCCCGGCACGCAAGGCCGCTTTCAGCAGGGTCTCGGAACCTTCGACGAAGAATTCGCGACCGGATGGCTTGACCGTGACATGGGCCGACATGACGCGCAGCAT
>CAIZHL010000507.1 GCA_903932755.1 uncultured beta proteobacterium | reverse complement strand
CTCAGTCGGTTAGAGCATCGGATTCATAATCCGGGGGTCGGTGGTTCAAGTCCACTCATCACCACCAGTCATACCAAGGCCTCCAGCGATGGGGGCCTTTTTCTTTGCTTGAGGCATCACTGATGCAGGGCCGGTGGCAGGCGGCTCTCCAGAAACTCGCGCAAATTGTTCCAGACCCGCCAGAGGAAAAAGGCACGGCGCGCCCAGCCCAGGGCGCTTCTTGGTCGAATGACAAGCAACGCAACCCCCATCGCAACGACGAGTTCCTTGTTGCGACGGACCCAGTGCGCGCCTGTGACCGCCATGTCGCCTGCGACAAAGGCGGGAGTCAATCCGGACGCGTAACTGCCGAAGTCGGCGCGCAAGCGCTCGCCGGCGATCAGGAGTCGCTGCTTCTTGAGGGCAAGTTCAAGCGGGGTGGGGCTCACTGTGACCTTGGCGTGTCGCTGGCCGTCAGGGCGTCAGTATCCTTGCGCAGTTCGGCCAGGCTGGCGGAAAACAGTTTCGAGCCCGACCTTGCCAGGCTCAAGGTCAGCATCAAGCTGGCGATCCCGGCGCCGAGAAAAAGCGCGGAAAAGACTCCGAGCGCCAGCAGGCGGTTGCTGTCCCACATCAGAACGGTGACAAAGATGGCGAGGAAAATCAGGCCGGCGGCAAGGCATAAAAAAGCCGCCCCCCCGTAAGCCAGCATGGATAACAGCCGCGACCGTTCCTCGGCCAGTTCGACGCCGAGAAGTTCCAGGCGGTTGTGGAGCAGGGTGACGCCGGTGCCGAGCAGGCCTTTCGCCGAGGCGAACAGGTTATGCCGGCCCGGCGCATTACCCGCCGGGTCAATCATGGTCGCTTTTAGCGACGGCCGATCAGCAGGCCGACAATGAAGCCGATGCCGGCGGCCACACCCACCGAACGCCACGGATTGTCGTGCACATAGTCGTCGGCGACGCGACCCACCTGCTTGGCCTTGTCTACTACCGCGGCCTCGGCTTCCGCAAGCTTGATCTTTGCCGCGGAGAGGCGGTCCTGGGTTCGGGCGCGGATGTCGGCGATCTTTTCACCGGCCTGTCCTGCGGTTGCGCGCAGCAATTCTTCGGTATCCGCGATTACCAGCTTGATGTCGGCAATCAGTTTGTCCTTGGTGACATCGGTCATTTCGCTCATGGTCTTCTCCTGAAATATGACTGGCTGCAATATGCAAGTTACTAATTCTAGCTCAGTGCCGCAATGATCCAGATCATACGGCAGCCACGTCGTAATCGATAATCAGCGGCGCGTGGTCGGAGAACCGCTGTTCCTTGTAGACGGCGGCGTGTCGTGCAGTCGCTGCCAGGCCGGGAGTCGCAATCTGGTAGTCGATGCGCCAGCCGACATTCTTGGCCCAGGCCTGGCCCCGGTTGGACCACCAGGTGTAGGCCTCGCCGGTCGCCTCGGGCAGGAGCCGGCGGTGCACGTCAACCCAGCCCAGGTCGTCGAAGACGGATGACAGCCAGGCTCGCTCCTCGGGCAGGAAGCCCGAATTCTTCTGGTTGGACTTCCAGTTCTTCAGGTCGATCGGCCGGTGCGCGATGTTCCAGTCGCCGCTGAGCAGGACCTCACGTCCGTCGCGCCGGGCCTCCATTGCCAGGCGTTCGAGCTGTGGCCGGAACTGGTCGAGAAAACGAAATTTCGCCCGTTGGCGCTCTTCCGAGCTGGAACCGGAAGGCAGGTAGAGCGAAACCACAGACAGTTTGCCGAAGTCGGCTTGCAGGTAACGCCCCTCGGCATCGAACTCGGCATTGCCGAAACCCTCGATGACGCGATCTGGCGCGGTTCGGGAAAAGATGCCGACGCCGCTGTAGCCCTTTTTTTCGGCCGCATGAAAGCAAGCGGAGAATCCGCTCGGCGCGCGCAGCGCGGGGGTCAGGTCGGCAAGCTGCGCCTTGAGTTCCTGGACGCATACGATGTCGGCACGCTGCGTCGCCAGCCACTCGAAAAAACCCTTGTTGGCGGCGGAACGGATACCATTGAGATTGAGACCGAGTATTCGGAGCATGTGCTAGCGCATGTAAAATGGATCGATGAATGCGAATGTCAGCGTTAACGTGACCAGCGAGATGAGCCGCGAGTTTATCGCCTTCGCCTGCGAGCTGGGCGTGCTGCGGTTTGGCGAGTTCAAGACCAAGGCGGGTCGCCTGAGCCCTTACTTTTTCAACGCCGGCCTGTTCAACGACGGCGCTTCCCTGGCGCGCCTCGGCGATTTTTACGCGCGCCGCATCATGGCCTCCGGCGTGCAGTTCGATGTCCTGTTCGGCCCGGCCTACAAGGGCATTCCGCTGGCCGCGGCAACCGCCATGGCGCTGGCGAGCCAGGGACGCAACACGGCTTACGCCTACAACCGCAAGGAAGCCAAGGACCATGGCGAAGGCGGCACGCTGGTTGGCGCCCCGCTCGCGGGCCGGGTGCTGATCATCGACGACGTGATTACCGCGGGCACTTCGGTACGCGAGTCGATGGAGTTGATCAGCGCTGCCGGGGCGACGCCTGCCGCGGTGCTTATCGCGCTAGATCGCCAGGAACGCGGGCAGGGCGAGCTTTCGGCGGTGCAGGAGGTGGAGCGCAACTATGGCATTCCGGTCATCAGCGTTGCCAGTTTGACCGATTTGATCGATTATGTGTCCGGCCATCCGGAACTTGAAAACAAGCTTGCCGCGGTGCGCGCTTATCGTGCTCTGTATGGCATCGAATGATATTCTTTGCTCTGAATTAGGGAGACCCCCATGCGCCTGATTTCCGCCCTGCTGCTTGCCTGCACCACCCTGCTTCCCCTGGGGGCCGCCGCCCAGACCCGGATTTTCTGCTGCGATGACGCCGCCGGACGCAAGGTATGCGGCGACTTTCTGCCTGCCGCATGCCAGGGCCGGGCCTATGAAGAGCGGGACAATCGCGGTTTCGTGTCGAAGACAGTGGAAGCCCCGCTGACTGCAGAGCAGCAGGCCCGGCGCGATGCCGAAGTGGCCAGGAAGGAAGCGGATGCCAGGAAAGCTGCCGAGGAGCGCCGCCGCACGCTCGCCCTGTTGTCCACGTATTCCAGCGACAAGAATATCGATTCGGTACGGGATCGCAACCTGGCCGAAATCGACAAGAGCATCGTCGAGGCTCAAAGGCGCCTGGAGGAAGCCAGGAAGAAGAAACAGAAGCTGGACAGCGACAAGGAGTTCTACAAAGGCAAGCCGCTGCCTGACTCGGTCAAGTCACAGGTTCTTGAAAACGACAAGGAAATCCAGGCGCACCTGGCGACCATCGCCGAAAAGACCAAGGAAAAGGATGATGTCCGCATCCGTTTTGCCGACGAGAAGAAGCGTTACCTCGAGCTGACCGGCAAGAAGCCCGGCGAAACAGCGCCAGCCGCCGCGCCGGCGTCTGAACCGGCGGCCGCCACCCCGGTTGCGGCGCCCGCTGCCGCCGCCCCTGCGGCGGCACCTGCCAAACCTGCCGAAAAGAAGTAAAGGCTTTGCCTACGGGGTCTGCCGGCTGATTGCCGGCAAACCCTAGCCGCCGAGTTTTTTCTTCAGCAGATCGGTGACCTGCTGAGGATTGGCTTGGCCTTTGGTGGCCTTCATGGCCTGCCCGACCAGCGCGTTGAAGGCCTTTTCCTTGCCGGCACGGAACTCCTCGACCGACTTCTGGTTGGCGGCGAGGACCCCATCCACCAGCGCTTCGATGGCGCCGATATCGGTGATCTGCTTCAGGCCCTGCTTCTCGATGATCTCATCGGCCGAACTACCCTCGCGGTTCCAGAGGGCCTCGAAAACCTTCTTCGCGATGTTGTTCGAGATCGTGTTGTCGGCGATGCGCGCGATCAGGCCGGCGAGCTGCGCCGGGTCGAGCGGGGCATTGGCGATTTCGAGCTCCTAGCGGTTGAGGCGCGCAGCCAGTTCGCCCATGACCCAGTTGGCGACCAGCTTGGCGCTGGCGGCGCCGGTCTGGCCAACCGCGACGCTGAAGAAATCAGCCATGGCGCGCGAGCCCGTGAGGATCGCCGCATCATAGGCGGACAGGCCGTACTCGGACTGCAGGCGTTGTTGCATGGCTTGCGGCAACTCGGGTAGCCCGGCTCCGACCTCGGCAATCCACTCCGGCCTGATTTCCAGCGGCAGCAGGTCGGGATCGGGGAAATAGCGGTAATCGTGGGCGTCTTCCTTGCTGCGCATGGCCCGCGTCTCGCCCGTGTCGGGGTCGAACAGTACCGTGGCCTGGCGGATGGGGCGGCCTTCGTTGATTTCGTTGATCTGCCACTGCACCTCAAAGTCGATCGCCTGCTGCATGAAGCGGAATGAGTTGAGGTTCTTGATCTCGCGCCGGGTGCCCAGCGGCTCGCCGGGGCGGCGCACCGAGACGTTGGCGTCGCAGCGGAAGCTGCCTTCCTGCATGTTGCCGTCGCAGATGCCGATCCATTGCACCAGCGAGTGCAGCGCGCGGGCGTAGGCGACGGCCTCGGCCGATGAGCGCATGTCGGGTTCGGTGACGATTTCCAGGAGCGGCGTGCCGGCGCGGTTGAGGTCGATGCCGGTGCGGCCGTGGAAATCCTCGTGGAGCGACTTGCCGGCATCCTCTTCGAGGTGGGCGCGGGTCAGGTGCACGAACTTTTCGGTCGCCGTGTCGCCAGTGCCGACTCTTGTGCTGAGACCGCCGCCCTGCACCACCGGAATTTCGAACTGGCTGATCTGGTAGCCCTTGGGCAGGTCGGGATAGAAGTAGTTTTTGCGCGCGAACACCGAGCGCGGCGCGATCGTGGCGCCGACAGCGAGGCCGAACTTGATGGCGCAGACCACTGCTTCACGGTTGAGTACCGGCAGCACGCCGGGCAGCGCGATGTCGACGGCATTGGCCTGCATGTTCGGCTCGGCGCCGAAGGCGATGCTGCTGCCGGAGAAGATCTTCGACTTTGTCTGCAACTGGGCGTGGGTTTCCAGCCCGATCACCACTTCCCACTGGGTTTCCCGGTTCATTGTGCCGCTCCTGCCAGTGACGGCATCCGCAGGTGCCAGTCGGTGGCCTTCTGGTACTGGTGTGCCACGTTCAGCATCTTCGCCTCGCCGAACCAGTTGCCGATGATCTGCAGGCCGACCGGCATGTTGTTGTTGCCGAAGCCGCAGGGCAGCGACATCCCCGGCAGGCCGGCGAGGTTGGTGGAAATCGTATAGATGTCGGACAGGTACATCTGGACCGGATCTGCGCTCTTGGCGCCGAAGGCGAAGGCCACCGAGGGCGAGGTCGGCCCCATGATGACGTCGCAGTGCTTGAAGGCCTCGACGAAGTCGGCGGCGATGAGACGGCGAATCTTCTGCGCCTTGAGGTAATAGGCATCGTAATAGCCGTGCGACAGCACGTAAGTGCCGATCAGGATACGGCGCTTGACCTCGGCGCCGAAGCCCTGGGCGCGCGACTTCGAATACATGTCGTTGAGGTCGTCGTACTCGGGGGCGCGATAGCCGTAGCGCACGCCGTCGAAGCGCGACAGGTTGGAACTGGCCTCGGCCGGTGCGATGACGTAGTAGGCGGGTACCGAAAGACCGGAATTGGGCAAAGCCACCTCGATCGCGGTGGCGCCCAGTTTGCGGTACTCGGCCAGCGCCGCCTCGACGGCGGCGCGCACGTCGGCGTCCATGCCTTCGCCGAAAAACTCCTTCGGCAGGCCGATGCGGAGTCCCGCCAGCGGCTGTTCCAGGTCGCGGGCGTAATCCTCGGTCGATCGTTCCAGCGAGGTCGAATCGCGCGGGTCGAAGCCGGCCATGGCGTTCAGCAGCAGCGCGCAGTCCTCGGCGCTCTTGGCCATCGGTCCGGCCTGGTCAAGGCTGGAGGCGAAGGCGATCATGCCGTAGCGCGAGACCGCGCCGTAGGTCGGTTTCAGTCCGGTCAGGCCGCACAGCGCCGCCGGTTGGCGGATCGAGCCGCCGGTGTCGGTGCCGGTCGCGGCGGGCGCGAGCCGCGCCGCAATGGCCGCCGCCGAACCACCCGAGGAACCGCCGGGCACACGGGAGACGTCCCAGGGATTCTGTACCGGCCCGAAGTACGAGGTTTCGTTCGAGGAGCCCATGGCGAATTCATCCATGTTGAGCTTGCCCAGCGTCACCATGCCGGCAGCGGCCAGCTTCTCGACCACATGCGCGTCATAGGGCGATACGAAATTCTCAAGAATCTTCGAGCCGCAGCTCGTGCGCCAGCCCTTGGTGCAGAAAATATCCTTGTGCGCCAATGGGATACCGCACAGAGGAGAAATCGCCGTAACGCCAGCGCCGATTTTTCGCACTTCATCGGCTGCTCGCGCCTGGGCCAGGGTCTTGTCGCGATCCAGCGCGATGAAGGCATTGAGGCCGGGGTTGAGCCTGTCGATGCGGTCGAGGAACAGGGAGGCCAGTTCGACGGCGGAGACCTTTTTGGCTGCAAGCGCTGCGGACAATTCGCGCAGCGACGAGTTAAACAGATCGCTCATTCCACCACCCGCGGGACCAAATACAGCCCTGCCTCGGTTTCCGGCGCCACGGCCTGAAAATCGGCGCGGCGGTCGGTTTCGGTGACCACGTCGGGGCGCAGGCGCTGCACCACGTCGACGGCGTGCGCCATGGGTTCGATGCCGGTGGTATCGACGGCCTGCAACTGCTCGATGAAGCCGAGGATGCCGTTCAACTGGTCGCGGGTGCTTGCGCGCTCCGCCGGCGACAATTCGATGCGGGACAAGAGCGCGATGCGGGCGACGTCTTCCAGGTTCAGGGACATGATGGCAAGTGGGGTAGGTGGCGTGGGCCGGTCTGGAAACGGGCCTGTTTCCTGCAGAAATAGGCTCCAAATCGACGGGCGCGATAGGGTATCATATGCGACCTTTCAGCCCCAGCCTTTCCTGGGCGGGCTTCAACACTGGAATTACGATGTTCGGCTTTCTCCGCTCCTATTTTTCAAATGATCTCGCCATCGACCTCGGTACCGCCAATACGCTGATTTACGTGCGCGGCAAAGGCGTTGTCCTCGACGAACCCTCGGTTGTCGCCATTCGCATCGAAGGTGGCCCCAACGCCAAGAAGACCATCCAGGCGGTGGGCAAGGAGGCCAAGGGCATGATTGGCCGCAACCCTAAGGAAATCCAGGTCATCCGGCCACTGAAGGACGGCGTCATCGCCGACTTCACCGTCACCGAGCAGATGCTCAAGCAGTTCATCAAGCGCGTGCACGAGTCGCGCCTGTTCTCGCCCTCCCCCCGCATCATCATCTGCGTGCCTTCGGGTTCGACCCAGGTCGAGCGCCGCGCGATTCGCGAATCGGCGCTGGGTGCCGGCGCCTCGCAGGTCTACCTGATCGAGGAGCCGATGGCTGCCGCGATCGGCGCCGGTCTGCCGGTGTCGGACGCCACCGGCTCGATGGTGGTGGACATCGGCGGCGGCACTACCGAAGTCGGCGTGATCTCGCTGGGCGGCATGGTCTATGCCAATTCGGTGCGCGTCGGCGGCGACAAGTTCGACGAGGCGATCATCTCCTACATCAGCCGCATCTACGGCTTGCAGATCGGCGACAACAGCGCTGAAAACATCAAGAAGCAGATCGGTTCCGCGTTT
>CAIZHL010000506.1 GCA_903932755.1 uncultured beta proteobacterium | reverse complement strand
CGGCACGGGCGCGGCGGACCTTAAGACGCAAGCGACATCCGTCGCCTGCACCGTCCGTTGCGGGGCGCCCGTTCAGGGCTTGATGTAGGCGTAGCCGCCGCGCGACTGCAGCTTGGCGAGTTCGGCGACGCCCGAGGGCACGAAGACCGATTCGGGAATGAACTGCTTGCGGTCCAGCTTGCGGTTCCTCAGGGTTATCTCGCAGACATCGAAGGTCACGCCCTGCGCAGCCAGCGTTTCGACCTGGACGTTATACGGATTGCCGTTCTTGTCCCTGGCGCCTTCCATCAGGAAGTCGACGCCCTGGGCATGCGTAACGACGACGATTTTCGCCTTCGGATTGACTTCGAGATGATTGCCGATGTTGCGCAAAGCCGCGGTCGCGTTTGCCGCATCGTTGACGTGATAAACAACCTTCTCAGGATGGCTGTCGGCAATCGCTGGGGCGGTGCCGAGAAGCAGGGAAGCTGCCGCCAGTGCCGTTGCAAGAACGCTCGTCATTCTGCTCATGTCTTCTCCTTTGGGTTGGGGTGGGGTCGCGGCCCCGATTTGTTTTAGTCCTGAAACATTACTCGCATTGAATGGCGGCATCAAGCCCGCGCCATTCACGTCAATTATGCAAAGCGAAAATTTGGCTATGCCGGCCGGCCCGGTCGGCCGGCAGCGGCAACATTTGCTTTCAAGGCCGCGTGCGGCTTACTCGCAGGCGTCGGCTAGAATTGCCGCATGAAAAAGCGTTCGCTCAGCATTCTCCTGGCCGTGATTGCCGTCGTCGGTGCCGGCGCCTATGCCGCATGGCGGACATGGGACCGCAGCGGCGATGCGCCGAAATACAAACTGGCAAAGGTCGAGTCGGGTCCCCTGACGGCCGCCGTCGCCGCCACCGGCACCCTCAATCCGGTGGTCTCGGTGCAAGTCGGATCGCAGGTCTCGGGACAGATCAAGGAAATCCTGGTCGACTTCAATTCACCGGTGAAGTCCGGCCAGTTGATTGCGCGCCTCGACCCGGAAACCTATCAGCACCGGGTGCGCCAGGCCGAAGCGGACGTCGACGCGGCCCGCGCCGCACAGGGCGTGCAGCAGGCCGAAGTGTCCCGCGCCCGCGCCAGCCTGTCCAACGCCCAGCGCGACTACGATCGCAAGAAGACGCTGGTAGAAAAGAACTTTATTTCCCCAGCCGAACGCGACACCGCGCAGAACACCCTCGACGCGGCCCGCGCCTCCCTGGCCTCGGCCGAAGCGCAGGTGAAGAACGGCGAAGCCATCGTCCGCCAGCGCGAAGCCCAGCTCGCGGCCGCCCGCGTCGACCTGGAGCGCACCTCGATCAGGGCGCCGGTCGACGGCATCGTGGTCAAGCGCAGTATCGAACCGGGGCAGACCGTGGCGGCCAGCCTGCAGGCCCCCGAGCTGTTCGTCATCGCCAAGAACCTGACCGACATGCAGGTGGAAACCTCGATCGACGAGGCCGACGTCGGCCGCGTGCGACTCGGACAGAAAGCCAGCTTTACGGTGGATGCCTTCGCCGGGCGGAATTTTGAGGGTGAAGTGCGGCAGGTGCGCAAGGCCGCCACCGTGGTTTCGAACGTCGTCACCTACACCGTGGTGATCTCGGCGACCAATCCCGATCTCAGCCTGCTGCCGGGGATGACGGCCAACGTCCGCATCGTCACCGCGCAGAAGGACAAAGTGCTCAAGGCGCCCAATGCGGCGCTGCGCTTCCGCCCGACGAACAGCGGCGACGAAAAGAAACCTGCAGCCGCCGTATCGCCAGCGCCGACTTCTTCGCCCGCCGTTACCGGCAGCGGCGGTGCGGGCGCAGGCGGGCCGGCCCGGCAGCGCGAGCGCCTGGTCACGGAACTCAAACTCGATGCCGACCAGCAGGCCAAGCTCGATGCCATCTTCGACGCCATGCGCGACAAATTCCAGGCCGCACGTGACCTGCCCGAAGCGGAAAAAGGCAAGGCGCAGGAACGCAACCGCGCCGAGGTCCGCGAACGGGTTTCGGCGCTCCTGACGCCGGAGCAAAAGAAGCAGTACGACGCAATGGCCGGCGAAGCGCAGGCCGCGCGTGCCGGCGGCGGCGGCAGCGGTCGCATCTGGATCATCGGCGAAGACGGCAAGGCGAAAGCGATCGAGTTGCGCCTCGGCCTCACCGACGGCAGCATGACCGAAGTGGTGTCCGGCGACGTCAAGGACGGGCAGGAAGTCATCATCGGCCAGCAGGCCGCGCCCAAGGCTTCCGGCATGCCCGGCCCGCGTCTGTTCTAGAACTTGCCGCCATGAGCGAGCCGCTCATCCGGGTCGAAGGCCTGGCCAAGGATTACGTCATGGGCAACAACGTGGTGCCGGCATTGCGCGGCGTCACGCTCGACATTGCCGCCGGCGAATTTGTCGCTGTCATGGGTCCATCGGGTTCCGGAAAATCCACCTTCATGAACCTGCTCGGCTGCCTCGACCACCCCAGCGGCGGCCGTTACTGGCTGGACGGACAGGAAGTGTCGCAGCTCTCCGGCGACGAACTGGCGCGCGTGCGCAACCACAAGCTCGGCTTTGTTTTCCAGCACTTCAACCTGCTGGCGCGCACCTCAGCCCTGGACAACGTGGCACTGCCGCTGCTGTATGGCAACGTGCCGGCATCCGAGCGGCATTCGCGGGCGGCACGGCGCCTGACCCAGATCGGCCTCGCGGAGCGCATGGACCATCACCCGGCACAACTTTCCGGCGGCCAGCAGCAGCGCGTGGCGATTGCCCGCGCGCTGGTCAACGATCCGCAGCTGGTGCTCGCCGACGAACCTACCGGCGCACTGGATTCGCGCACCAGCGTCGAAATCATGGCGCTGCTGCAGCAGCTCAACCGCGAGGGCATCACCATCGTCGTGGTGACCCATGAGCACGACGTCGCCGACTTCGCCGGTCGCATTATTTCCTTTCGCGACGGCAAGGTGATCGAGGACAGGCCGAATGCGGCCAAGGACGCGGCGGCGGCACTATGAACTTCGCCGCGACGCTCCGCATCGCCCTGCTCGCCCTGCGCATCAACAAGCTGCGCTCGGCACTGACCATGCTCGGCATCATCATCGGCGTCGCCGCCGTGATCATCATGATCGCCGTCGGCAACGGCGCGCAGGCGCGCGTCGAGGACCAGATCCGCAGCCTCGGCTCCAACATCATCATGGTGCTCTCCGGCTCGATGACTTCGGGCGGCGCCCGCGGCGGCAGCGGCTCGCAGCCGACCATCACCGAGGAGGATGCCTACGCGCTGAACCGCGAGATCGACGAGATCCAGGCCGCGGCGCCGACGCTGCGCGGCACCGGACAGATCGTGGTGGGCAACGCCAACTGGTCCACGGTGTACTACGGCACGTCGCCCGAATATCTCGAAGTCCGCGAATGGGTGGTAGTCGAAGGCCGCGGCTTCGAGCAGGCGGAAATCAACGGCGCCGGCAAGGTGGTGCTGCTCGGACAGACGGTGGTGAAAAACCTGTTCGGCGATGCCAGTCCGATCGACCAGGTGGTGCGCGTGCGCAAGGTGCCGCTCACCGTCATCGGCGTGCTCGACCGCAAGGGTCAGAACATGATGGGACAGGACCAGGACGACATCATCCTGATGCCGATCAGCACGGCCAGAAAGCGCGTGCTCGGTTCGGCCCAGCAGGCCAAGAGTCGCAGCGTCGGCTCGATCATGGTCAAGGTCAAGGACGGCGCCTACATGACGGAAGCGGAGGCGCGCATGCGCGAACTGCTGCGCCAGCGCCATCGCCTGCAGGCGGGACAGGATGATGATTTCTATGTGCGCAACCTGTCCGAAATCCTTCAGGCCCAGGAGGCCTCGTCCAAGGTCATGTCCCTGCTGCTGGCCGCCGTCGCCTCGGTTTCGCTGCTGGTGGGCGGCATCGGCATCAT
>CAIZHL010000505.1 GCA_903932755.1 uncultured beta proteobacterium | reverse complement strand
GTCCCTTTTAGGAGACTTTCCGCCAGGGTCTGCTCCACCCCCACAACCTGCCAGTCGCAATCCGTAGAATCCGTGTGCCACCTTTGTATCCGGCATCATGCCAAATGCTTGACTCCGGAGACCCCCGCCTTACAATCCCTATAACGACTGCCTCAACGGTGGTTCAGTCCAACGAGGTATATCCGCCGCCATGACCCTCCGTGCTCATCCTGTTCTCCCTCAGCGGCGGATAAACGCTTTCGTTATGCTTTTGTCTCACTGACATGACCGGCCTTGAGCTCAAAGTTCCACCAATGGGCTTGGCGCTAATGTTGGCTCTTGCGATGTGGGCCACGGCAGCGCTGATACCTTCACTTGTGATTTTGTTGCCTTGGCACCACGTTCTCGGAGCTACTGTTTTTGCGGTTGGCGTTCTGTTTATCTTGGCCGCCGGGGCTACATTCCGCGCGCAAAGGACCACTGTGAATCCCACCAAACCCGATGCCACCTCGTCACTGGTCATCTCAGGCGTCTATCGTCTAAGCCGCAACCCGATGTATGTCGGTGCCCTATTCGCACTCGGTGGTTGGGCGGTATTTCTCTCACATCCGCTCCCCTTCCTGTTCCTTCCATTTTTCTTCGCCTACATGAATCGCTTCCAAATCGCACCCGAGGAACGCGCACTCTCTAGCAAGTTCGGCGCCGATTATGAAACATACAAAAAGGGGGTATCCGGATTATCGGGTGGACGCAGCTAGACTTCAGGACTAGAACTCGCCTGAATCGAAAGTCCGCTCGAGTGTGGACAGGTCTACTCCGAGGTTTGCCTCACGAGATCGAATTCTGGTCTCGTACTCGTCATCCATTGTGCTTGCGAGGAACATGAATCGCGCCACTGCGACATCTTCGAATTTCTGTTTCCTGACCCGAACCTTCTCCTGCATCGCAACACGCTTCTGAAACCTGTCTGTGTAGAGCACCTTGGCGCGTAACCGCTCGAAGGTGTATCCACGCCCATTACGGTATACGGCACGGACCTTGGCGTTGAAACTCTCCGTAAAGGCGTTCGTCACCCGCTGGTCGTCGAAATAGTTCAGGATGTAAGGTCGCCAATTGCGGAAAGCGGTCTTCACTACCCGGTACGGCTTGACAAGTTCGTTGGGGATCGTGCTTTCCCAATGCAGATACTCGCCCCAAGCTTCCTCTGGCGTTGTCACGTCGTAGATCGCGTACAGCCGTTCCTTGAGATCATAAGCTGCGGCCAAGAGAGGGAATGTGTTGAGCCAGCCCGAGACGGTCAGATATTGTTCGTCGGTCAAGTCCTTGGCCCGCATGTCGAATAGCTTGTGGGCTCGTTTGAGGCCAAGGCCGGCACCGTTGCTGCTCTCTCTAGCTATTTTCCGGCGCACTGCCTCAAAGGCCATGTTGGCTTTCATCAGGACATGGAATTTGTCGACCACGATCTTGGCGTTCGGCAGAGCTTCCTGGACGGCGCGACGGTAGCCAGCCCACATATCGATGGCGACATGCGTAATGCGTTTGTTGTCCGGCAGAGACGCCAGGAATGCCGTGACGGTCGAAACGTACCGATTCGGCAGCATATCGATGAGGGATCGGCCATGCAGATTCGTGAAGATGGCCCGGAAGCGTTTGAGCTTGATTTCATCGATACCTAGCCAGATCGGCGTTTCGCGCTGATAGCCCTTGGCCAGCACCGCCACATACTCGTCGAAGATGTTGCGGACGGTCTTCTCGTCGACCTTGACCTGCTTGGCAATCTCCGCGTAGGTATATTCGATGGACTGGCGACCAATCCATTTGGCCAAGCGTTCGGTCATCTCCCGCCCAGTATCGACCTCCGGCACGGATGCTGTGAAGGTCTGCTTGCACGGTTTGCACTTCAAGCGGGAAACGTCGAGATGAATAACGACGGCCTTTCCGTGGCTCGGTATGTCCCGGATGACCAGTGTGCGCTTGGCATGAACTACCGTGTCGTGGGATCGGCCGCAATGTGGGCAAAGGCGTGAGATTGCCTTGGGTGTTGCGCGAACGTGATATTCGGAGTCGGTTTCTTTGAAGTCGACGACGTCCAGTCCGGCCAGATTGAGGATATTGACCGGCATTGCGCGTGCCTTACCCAGTTATGCTGCAACAGGTAGTTTGGGTGGGCGAATCAGGCTTTCGGCAGGGATACCAAATCTCTCGTGCAGCCGCCAGATCATGTTGAGCGTCAGGGGACGCTTGCGGGCGAGGATTTCATAGACGCGGTTCAGGCGACCGATGGCCGGCACCAGATCCTTCGGCGTCAGCCCGGCCTGCTCCATGCGAAATTTGATGGCCTCAACCGGATCGGGAAGGTCGATGGGGAACTGCTTGGCTTCGTAAGCATCGACCAACGTCAGCAGCACATCGAACCGATCCCCATCCGGCGTGCCAGGTTCGGGCTCGTTGTCGAAATACACCGATACTTCGCGCAGAGCGGCCCGGTAGTCGGCGGCGGTATGAATTGGGCGAATTTCCATGTCAGATCTCCATCTCAACGGTTTCGGCGTCAATCCGATCGTACTCGGCGTGCGTGCCGATGAATTTCACGTAGACGGCCTGGAAGCGATATGCCACCGAGACCACCAAGCGATATTCATTGCCCTTAATATTGAAGACGACCCGGCGATTCTTCAGAATGCTGGCGCTACGGTACTGCGCCTTGATGGCCGCTGGCTGACTCCAGTCAGCCTTCTTCACCTCATCCACCCACGCCTTCAAGGACTGCTCGGCGTCAGGCGTATTTGCCCAAAAAGTTCGCAGGTAACTGACGGCAATGATTCGCATGGGTCAAGTATAGTCCCGCCTTGGGACATAAAGCAACCGAAGTCGATCACCGATTGCCAAACTGTGGCAAATTTCCCTGAACTACACCTGGCGCGGGCGTAGCTGCTTTGTATGTCTCAGTTCGACCCTGAACCGCCGTAGAGCTTTTGGGAAAGCTGTCGTTCAACGACCCAAGCTCAGCGACCCGGCGCACGGGACGCGTGGATTGCAAACCACGACGTCATGCCGGGTTCGCTGCAGCGCATGGTTATGCGGCACTTGGTTGTGTACTTCATGGGCCTCTACTTTTCTGCTTACGACCAAAGGCGGCTGGTCGCGGTTACATTTTCCTTTCGTGATTATGAGGCGAAACTTTCTATTCAAGGCTTTCGGATGGATCTTCCTTTACCTTTTTCAGCCACGATGAATTCCAGCCATCGAACACCTTCAGTCTTACTAGGGTTCCAATGGGAATGAGTGGTGCCGGCCGGAACGAGTAGGCTGTCACCGGGTTTTAGGGTAATGGGTTCCTTGCCCTCCTGCTGGAAAACTGGTGTCCCAGAAACTACATAGAAGGTGACCGCCGCTGGATGAAAATGGCGACGGTTGACACCACCTGGCTCGTACTTCACATCTATGACTGTGAAGTCCAGATTCGCTGTGCCGTCCACTCCGCGTACTATGAGATCCGTAGGTGTTACCCCAGATTTTTGTGGGATGTCTTTCGGATCTTGTGCGTGAGCTACAGACGCAGCTAGAGCCGCCCCGAATAAGATGAGTTTAGTTAGTCTGTTCATTTTCAATCTCCATTTCGATGAGTGCCGCATAACGACCCAAGCTCAGCGACCCGGCGCACGGGACGCGTGGATTGCAAACCACGACGTCATGCCGGGTTCGCTGCAGCGCATGGTTATGCGGCACTTGGT
>CAIZHL010000504.1 GCA_903932755.1 uncultured beta proteobacterium | reverse complement strand
CGTTTCGCAAGTATTTTCCGTCTCCCGCGAAGGCAACCTCGCCTCCGCCTCGACCCTAAGCTGGTCCGTAGCGCCCTATGGCGAGTTTGGCATGAATCCGGCATCCGCCGCCGACTTCATCGCCACCGCCGGCGCCGTCACCTTTACCGCCGGCCAGGGCCAGGCTTTCGTCACCGTGCAGTCGAAGGGCGACACCGCCGTCGAAAATAGCGAAGGCTTCCAGGTCGTCATGACCGGCAACAACGGCTTCTTCGAAGACCCGATGTTCACCGGCTCGACCGCCAGCTATGTTTCCGGCATCTACGTGATCCAGAACGACGATGCCACGCTTTCCGTCCCGCCGAGTTATGCAATCACCTTCAACGGCGAAATCGACGGGGACATCGGCCTCAAGTTCGAGGGCGGCTCGCTTCTTGCTGAAGCGGTGAAACCCGTACCTGCGACCACGCCTTTCGTATTCACGGTGACACGCAGCGTGAATACGGCTGCCAACACCAGCGTCAATTGGAGCGTGGAATACCAAGGCTGGGGCCAGCATGTCACGGCCGCCGACTTCAGCGGCCCGCTCTCGGGAGAACTGCTGTTTTCCGCCAGCCAGACCAGCGCCCTGCTGACTATCAACGTCGTCGCCGACTACGTCCATGAGGGCGAAGAATGGTTCGGCGTGAAGATAAACGACCCGCTATTCCCCGACGGCACAATGACGTTCGTGCCGAACCACTGGCAAGACGTCTCCATCGAGGAAGACGACGACTTCATGATTGGCGCCGCCAGCGCCACGGTCGGCGGCACGGTGGTCACCGCGCCGTCCATGGCCATCGGCTCTTCCCTCGAGGGTTCGCGCTTCCGCATCAATGTCGCCGGCGACCAGGACTGGGCGAAGGTCGAACTGGCGGCCGGGGCGACCTACGAGTTCTTCGTCGGCGGCGAATCCCTGCCCTCCGTCAAGCTCTACGGCGCCAGCGGCACCGGCACTCTGACCGGTTCCACCAGCACGACAAGCTTCCCGGCCAGCGAATTCGATCCGGCCTTCGGCGTCCAGGTCTTCCGCGTCACCGCGCCGACTTCCGGCAGCTACTACATTGCCGTCACGGGCACCGTCGCCAACAACAGCGAATACGCTCTGATGAGCCGTACGGGCGACGACGACTATTCGGGCGGGATTGATACCCACGGCAACATCGTGTCCAACTTCCTCGCCACCGACGTGATGGGCAAGATCGACCAGGTCGGCGATCAGGACTGGTTGCGCGTGCATCTCGAAGATGGGAAAAACTACAGCTTCGGCCTCTCGTTCGTGGGCGGGGGCGGCTCGGTAGGTTTTGACCTCTACAACAGCGGCGGCACTTTCGTTCAAAGCTACTTCTTTAGTGAAATCACCCCTCAGGGCGGCGAAGTCGGGATGAACATTTCGACCCCGTTTGGCGGTGCGCCCTCGGACGACTACTACCTGGCGATCAGCGGCGGCACGGGAATGTACTGGGGCGCCTACTACGACGATTTCGACAACAACGCCTTCACGGCACCGACCTACGGTGTCGAGGCACTCGCCGACAACGTCTACGAAGCCGACACCGGCGAGCAGGTCGCCTACTACGCGGTCTATCGTCTCGGCCAGACGGATTACGCCGGTTCGGTGGAATGGTCGCTCAGCGGCGTGTCGCTGGGCTCCTCGACCCTTTACCCCGTCTACGCCACCGCGGCAACCGGGTCCGACTTCGCCGGTCCGCTGGCGGGCACCGTCAGCTTCGCCCCGGGCGAGGCGAAGCAGGTCATCACCGTGCGCGTGCTCGGCGATGTCGAAGCCGAAGGCGACGAGGCCTTCAGTATCAACCTGTTCAACCCTCAGGGTTCGAGCAGCTTCGGCGCGCCGATGCTGCAAGCCGGCTACGATCACGCCGATGCCGTGATCCGCGATGACGACGGCCCGCTGAACCTTTTCGTCTCGGGTTCGGGCACAGTAACGGAAGGCAGCACCTATACCGTGACCGTCTCGCGAACCGGCAACCTGCGCTACAACACCACGGTGAATTGGGAGGTACAAGCGCCGCCCCTCGGCCCGGGTCAGTATGCCGATGACTGGAGCATGGGAACCCACTACGCTGTACCGACTGACTTTGCCAGTGCCAGCACGCGACCGACTGGATCGGTCACCTTTGCCCCCGGTGTCTCGCTGGCGACTATCACGCTGACCACGGCGAACGACATCGTCAACGAGTACCGCGAAAGTTTCACCCTCGGTTTCATCGCCTCCGGTGGTGCGACCTTCAATAGCAGTTCGGCAACCACAACCACCCAAAACGTCGTCATCGAGAATAACGATGGAGCCCTCTCCGGTGGACTCAGCTACGGCATCACTACGCAGGCTGCCTTCAAGGCCGAAGGCGGCGCCATCGCCCGCGAGACTGTGCCCACCGGCTCGGTCAGCGCGACTCCCTTCCTGTTCACCGTCACCCGTTCCGGCACAGGCCTTAGCGCGTCCACTGCCGTAAACTGGAAGCTTTCCGTCGCCGAAACTGACTACGGCTACGGCAGCGTCGCCAGCTGGGGCAGCAACGGCAACGACCGCACAAGCAACCAGGCAGGGTATGGCGAAGTCACCTTTGCCGCCAACCAGACTGTGGCCACGCTTACTGTCAACATCGCGGCCGACTACAACCGCGATGCGGGCAACCTTGACGAAGTGGACGAACGCTTCGGTGTCATTCTCGACTACAACCCGTCCGTGGCATTGGTTACCGCCGCAGCTTATACCACCATTCTCAACGACGATGACCGCTTCATCGGCGCTGCCTCGGCGGTGTCGGGCAGCACCACGCTCTACGCCGCGCCGCAGGTGATCGGTCTGACCCGCACCGGCGGGCGTTCGCGCATCGACTTCGCCGGCGACCAGGACTGGTTCAAAGTCGAACTGGCGGCAGGACAAAGCTACAACTTCGACCTGCGTGGCTTCGTGCCCGGCAATCCCGGCGCCGTCCTTGATCCGAAGCTGCGCCTGATGTCCGCCAGCGGCACCGAGGTCGCCAACGGCAGTTCCGCGCCCGGTGTCCTTTTCGAGGAAATCAATTACACGCCGACGCTGGGCGGCAGCTACTACCTCGCTGTAGGCGGAGTCAGCAGTGGCACGAATACCACCGGCGCCTACACGCTGGTCACGCGCAGCGGCGACATGACGGACGATTTCGACGGTACCGTGACCACCGATGCGGTGCTCGCCGCCACGCCATTCTCGACCGGCCAGCACGGCCGCCTCGACGGCAGCAGTGACCAGGACTGGATGCGGTTTCATATGGAAGCCGGCACGACCTACACCCTTGGCACCGCAAACCTGTTTGTGCCTGGTACCGGCGGTGACATCACCTACACGCTATACGACAGCGCGGGTGTGTCGCAGTCCGTTCTCAGCGATATGGTGCTCGTACCTGGCCAGGCG
>CAIZHL010000503.1 GCA_903932755.1 uncultured beta proteobacterium | reverse complement strand
CGGGGTCAGGCTGATGCCCAGCGCCGTATGCTTGAGCAGTTTCTTTGCCGCCTTGATGTTGGCCATCACCCGCGCCTGGTCAAGGTTGGCGTGAACCTTGCCGTAGACGTCCGGATCGACGCTGGAGAAGGAAATCAGCAGAAGGCCGAGGGCGCCGTCGAGATGGCGGATCTTGTCTTCGTCGAGCAGGTGGCCGTTGGTCGCCATGTCGAAGCGCACCGGGTGGCGGCGCACGTCGTCGATCATGTCGAAGAAGCGCGGATGGGTGGTCGGTTCGCCGTAGCCGGCGATGACGACGCGCACCACTTCTTCCGGGGCGATCCGCGCCAGTGTCTGTTGCCAGGTTTCGTTGTTCATGATGTGCGGATGCTCGATCATTTCGCGCGGGCACATCGGGCACAGGGCGTTGCACTTGCTGGTCCATTCGACGTTGACGGTGGTCCGGTAGTTGATGCTCATCATGGGCTCCTTCAATTGGCGGAAACGGGTTCGGGAATGAGTCGGGGAATATGCTTGCTGCAATTCGGCACCACCTGTTCGACGTCGACGCGGACGACGCGCGGGCTGCCGGAGAACAGGGCCAGCAGCGGGCCGGCGTCGAGCACTTCGGCGCGGCCGTTGACCCGCAGGCGCGAACCGTCGCTGAAATCGATGAACAGGCAGCCGACATGCGGGTTCATCAGGATGTTGCCGAGGCTCATGAAGGCACCGTTGCCGTCGAAATCAGGAAAGGCGAAGGTTTTTTCGTCGAGGATGCGGACCAGTTGCGGGCCGCCGCCCTTGAAGGAACAGTCGCAGTGCCCGTCGGGGGAACTGGTGGCGAGGAAGAAAAAGGGCGCTCCTTCGATCCGGGCATGCAGCTCGGTCGGTATGCGGTCCCAGAGCAGGCGCCGGCGGCGGGACTCATCCCACAGCGATTCGGTTTGCCAGCGCTGCTGGAGGGCCGCTTCGCCGGAATTGAAAGCGGGCGACTCCATGGCCTCCGGCAGGGAAAACTCAGCCACGGGGGTTGGCTTTTTCCAGCGCCAGTCGAATCCTGCCGGCCACCACGACCGGATGGGTTGCGTAGTAGCTGCCCCACTGATGGACCTTTTCACCGAGCCGGTCGGGGTCGGCCGAGGCAAGTGCCAGGGGCGGCAGGCCGAGGCGACGGAGGATGCCGATCAGTTCGCTGGTGGCAGTGAACACCACCCATTCAAAACCAAGCCGGTCGAGGTGGGCGGCAAGGGTGAGGATGACTTCGACGCTGCCGCCGCGAACTTCGGCGGCGAGGTTGCCGACTTCGACGATGCGCTGGCGATCGACCGGCTTGCCGGCCAGCTTGGAAACGGCCGCCTCGATCGGCACATCGAGGTAGTTTTCGAGGAAAAGCTTCTCGGTTCCGGCGCAGCGCCATCCGGCAACCGCCGCGATGCGCTCGTCCTTTTCAAGCAACATCAGGTTCGGCGCAAAGCTGGTGAGCTCGGCTTCGTAGTGACGCTGGAAAATGTCGGAGATGAAGGCTTCGGCGCGGGCGCGGTGGGGCGAGCCGACGACTGTATGCCTGACCGTCATCACACGGTTACGGGACTGCAAGTTGCTCCTGATGGCGCTCAACATGGCTGATCTCTGAAAACACTATGGATCTCAGCTTAGTGAGCGGGGATTAAACGAATCTTAAGGTGGCCGATCCCATCCTCAGGCGAGCGGCGGCCGCAAACTACCGCTCCGGCTTCCGGCAGCCGTCGAGCATGTCCAATTCCGGACGATATATGGAAGTTCCGACTTCCATGGCGCCCAGAACGGTGTGCGCAAGGTTGTCATGCGTGAAGCGGGTATCGCGCTTGCGCCGCAGGGCGGGAAAATCCACGTCATTGAAGCCGCTGCCGAGCCACATGATGGCAGGTACATGCAATTGCGCGTCGGGCGCGATGGCGGGTGGCAGGCCATGCAGATAGACGCCACCTTCACCGAGCGATTCGCCGTGATCGCTGACATAGAGCAGCGCCGTTTCGAACTTGCTGTCATTGTCTTTCAGCAGATCAATGACCTTGCCGAGAAAAAAGTCCGTATAAAGAATCGCATTGTCGTAGGCGTTGCCGATTTCCTCGCGGCTGCACTGGCTCAGGTCGGCACTCTGGCAGGCGGGCTTGAATTTTTCGAATTCCGGCGGATAGCGCTTGAAATAGGCCGGTCCGTGGTTGCCCATCTGGTGCAGGACGATGAAGATGTCGCCCTTGGGATGCGCGTCGATATGTTTCTGCAGCGCCGACAGCATGCCCACGTCGCGACACTCGGGGTCGCAAACGGGATTGACGTCCGGCGATTTGTAGCTCTGGTAGGGCACGCGCAGCGCGACGTCCTTGGAGTCGGAATTGTTGTCCAGCCAGAGCACATTGACTCCGGCATGCGTCAGCACATCGAGCAGGTTTTCCTGGGCGGCGCCCTTCTTCGTGTCGAATTTATCCATGCCGATCAGCGAGAACATGCACGGGACCGAAACAGCCGTCGAGGTGCCGCAGGCGCGGAAATTCGAGAAACTGATGGCATCGGCGCGGCGTAATTGCGGATTGGTGTCGCGGGCGTAGCCGTTGAGCGAAAAGCGGTCTGCCCGCGCGGTCTCGCCGATCACCAGGATGAACAGCTCGCGGTCGACGTCGCCGGCCGGGATGATTGCATCAGCCCCTACTGCGATCAAGGCCTGCCTGCCCTTGACGGCAAGTGTGCCCGTGGAATATTTGACTGCCGAGTAGATGAAGTAGCCCGGGTTGGCGAAGGAACGCAGTGATTTGTGCTCGCGCAGGAATGAGGCGTAAAACCCGCCGAATGCCAGCGTAGTTCCCACCATGAACAGCACCACGACCGCCAGCAGCTTGCCGCGCGCGATCGCTTCGACCCGGATGCCTCGCCAGCGCAGGGGAAGCCTGGCGATGAGGATTGCCGGGATGACGCCCAGCATCACAAGGTAGGCGAGCAGCCTGAAATTGAGCATATCGGCCGCTTCGGCCATGTTTGTCTGCACGGCGTTCTGCAGCATGTCGTCATTGATGACGACGCCGTAGCTGTCCATGAAACTGGCGGCAAGCGACGAGAGCAGCAGGACGACTATCAGCACGGGTTTGGTCGTGCGCCTGAAACATGTCAGCGCCAGAAGCAGAATGCTCGTCGCAACCAGCATGGCGGCGAGCGAGGCCAGTTCCGGCGCGTTGCCGGCACCAAGCGGATACGCGTTCAGGACCTTGCCGAAAAAACTCAGGTTGCCGAAAACGGCCAGAAACACGGCCACCAGAACTATCAGCGTATTGCTCGTCAGCCCCTGTGCAGTCAAACGCAAGCGCACAAGCCTGCTCCTCAGGGCCTCGTCTGGCACGGCGCTGCCTTCATCCGGCCAACACCAGGCCCCACACTACCAGCACATTGATCAGGCTGACCAGCACGGCTGCGCTGCCGATGTCCTTGGCGCGCTTGGCCAGGTCGTGGTTGTCCAGCGAGATGCGATCCACGGTGGCCTCGATGGCGGAATTCAGCAGTTCGACGATGATCACCAGCAATACGCTGCCGACCATCAGCGCCTTGCCCGGAAGGCCGACCGGTAACCAGAACGCCAGCGGGATGAGGATGGCGGCCAGCAGCACCTCCTGGCGGAAGGCATCTTCGTGTTTGTAGGCGGCACGGAAACCCGCCAGCGAATAGCCGAAGGCGTTTTTCAGGCGCACCAGACCGGTCTTACCTTTGTGCGGACTTTCCATTTTTGCGTTCAAGGAGTGGGGTTCGATCGGACAGGCCCGAAAATTCACGACCGCTTCAGCGACGGGCAAGCCTGTTTTCCGCCGCAAGTGGCGGGTTCAATGGCGCAGTGTAACAAGTTGCGGAGGGCATGCCGCAGCGTTCCAGTCCGGCGCTGACCTCGGCAGCGCGGCGCGCCTCGCGGATGGCGCGAAACAGGTATCCGGCCTGAGGATAGCTGCGTTGCATCATGCCCAGCCACTGCTTGAGGCGCCCCGGGGATTGCGTCGGCGTCAGCTTGGCCTGCACGCGCGTCCAGAATTCCGCGATCATGGGCTGCAGTTCCGCCCAGTCGGCGTCGGTCGGGTGCTCCTCGCGTCCGGCGCGGATGCGCCGGGCCAGCAGCGGGTCGGCCACCGCGCCGCGGCCCAGCATGACGTCGTCGCAGCCGGTGGCGGCACGGATCCTGCGGTAGTCGGCGACATTCCACACTTCGCCGTTGGCGATCAGCGGCAGCGTGACGACTTCGCGGATGCGCGCGATCCATTCCCAGCGTACCAGCGGCTTGTAGCCGTCGGCCTTGGTGCGGGCGTGCACCGCCAGTTCCTGCACGCCGCCGGCTTCCAGCGCCAGCGCGCAGTCCAGCGCGCGGCCGGTGTCCTCGATGCCCAGCCGCATCTTGGCGGTGACCGGGATCGCCGGCGGCACGGCGGCGCGTACCGCAGCGGCGATGCGTTGCAGCAGTTCCGGTTCATCGAGCAGGGCGGCGCCGCCGCGGTTGCGGTTTACCAGCGGCGTCGGGCAGCCGAAATTCAGGTCTATGCCATACGGGGTGAGTTGCGCCACGTGTGCGGCATTGGCGGCCATCCGCTGCGGGTCGGAGCCAAGCAGCTGGATGCGTACCGGCGTGCCGCTGGCGGTGCGCGAGCCGGTCTTCAATTCCGGGCTCAAGCGCGTGAAGCAGGAATGCGGCAGCAGCGTGGTGGTGACGCGGACGAACTCGGTGACGCACCAGTCATAGCCGCCGGCGGAGGT
>CAIZHL010000502.1 GCA_903932755.1 uncultured beta proteobacterium | reverse complement strand
TCGCCAGCCCGCGCCATGCCGACATGCTGCTGGTCACCGGCCCGGTGACGAAGAACATGGAGAATGCGCTGCGCATCGCCTACGACTGCACGCCGGACCCCAAGCTGGTGGTGGCGGTGGGCGATTGCGGCTGCAACGGCGGCGTCTTTGGCGAGAGCTACGCCAGTTGCGGTTCGATAGGGAATGTGGTCGGTGTCGACGTCCGCATTCCCGGCTGTCCGCCGACGCCGCTGGCGCTGATGCAGGGCATCCTGGCGGCGGTACACATTTCGAAGTAGGCCGGGTTTCCGCCTGAGCGTGTCGGCGGGACTCTTGAAAAGTTATGTCTCCGGCAGAGCCGGAGACGGTATCCCTTGCGGACGGCGCCGGCGATACGGCGGCTAGACTGGCCGCGTCGGCCTCAGTCGAACAGCTTGTGTTCGATGGCGTAGCGGATCAGGTCGGCATTGTTGGCTATGCCGAGCTTTTCCATCAGGTGCGTCTTGTGCGTGGTGACGGTTTTCGGACTCAGGTGCAGTTGCTCGGCGATCTGGCTCAGCATCACGCCCTGCGCGATCAGCTTGAAGACCTGCCGTTCCCGCTGGCTCAGGGTTTCATGCGCGAGACTGCTCGCACGAACCGATTCGAAGGCCAGCGTTTCTGCCAGGGCGGGCGGGATGAATCGCTCGCCGGCGGCCACCTGGCGGACGGCGGCGTGCAGCGTGTCGGGGGAAGATTCCTTGGTGATGTAGCCGGTGGCGCCGGCCTGCAAGGCGCGGCGCACCGTCGCCGGCTCGTCGTGCATGCTGAGTACCAGGATCGGCAGCGACGGGTGTTGCCGGTGCAATTGTTCGATCAGTTGCATGCCGCCGGCGCCGGGCATGGTCAGGTCGGAAATCAGCAGGTCGGCCGCCACGGTTTGTGCGGCGTCAAGCGTCTGCGCGGCATTCGCCGCCTCGGCGACGACCGAGATGCCATCGAAGGACGCCAGCATCTGCTTGAGCCCGATGCGGAACAGGGTGTGGTCGTCGGCGATGATGATGCGGGTCATGGCGGGCCTTCCGTAGCGGTAATGGCAGGCAGGGGCAGGCGGGCGGTGATGCGCGTGCCTTCGCCGGCCGCGCTGTCGATGTCGAGCGTACCGTGCAGCGCCGCCACGCGCTCGCGCATGCCGACCAGGCCGAAGTGCTCGCCGGCGGCGACGCCGGCGGGATCGAAGCCGCAGCCGTCGTCGGCCACGCTGAGAACCAGTTCCCCGCCGTCGGCCCGCAGCGACACGTGCACGCGGCGCGCGCCGGCGTAGCGCAGCACGTTGGTAAAGGCTTCCTGCACGATGCGGAACAGCGCCGTGGCGATGGCATCGGGCAGCGACTCCGCCACGGGTGCCAGCGCCACGGTGAACTGCAGCCCGGCCGGCGCCAGCACGCGCTCCGCCTGCCATTCGATGGCGGCGGGGAGGCCGAGGTTGAGCGCCGGCGGACGCAATTCCGCCGCGATCGACTTCACGCTGCGGTAGGCCTCGCCGATGATGGTTTCAATCGCGGCAAGCGCGCCGCGCGTGGCCTGTTCGTCGCCGATGCGGCCTTCCAGCCACTGCAGCTGCATGCGCGCGCTGGTCAGCAACTGCCCGAGTTCGTCGTGGAATTCGCGCGCCAGACGCCGGTATTCCTGCTCCCGTTCGTTTTCGCGATAGGTCGCGAGCTGGCGCAGTTCCTCCCGGGAGGATTCCAGCGCCTGCTGCGTGCTCATCAGCGGCGTGACGTCCACGATCACTCCCGCCAGCAGCCGTTCGCCGCCGGGACCGATATCCACCGAGCCGCGCATTTGCAGCCAGCGCACGCCCGCCGCGTCCTCCGCCGCCGTATTCGCGGCGCGAGGGGCCAGGCAGCGTCCGAGCCATTCCAGCCGCGTCGGGCAGTCCTCGCCGACATTCAGCCACTGTAATCCGGCGCGATCATCGGCCGCGACGGCGGCGAGCAGCTGCATCGGATCGGCCAGCAACTGTTGCGCGGTGACCGGCAGCAGGTGTTCGATGCCGTCGCTGACGGCATCGAAGCCGTAACCGGGCCGGAAGCTGAAAAGCGCCAGCGGCAGCTGGTTCGACAACTGCGCAAGCCGGTTTTGCGTGGCGCGCAATTCGGCCTCGGCGTTGCGCCGGCGCTCCAGCAGGCGGCGCCGGTTCAGCCAGGACCATGCCGCGATCCCCGCCATCGCCGCGAACACCAGTGCCAGCAACAGGCCCGTGGTCAGGGTCAGTTGGCGCGAGGTGCCGACATGCGTCAGCTCGGTTGCGGCGTGGGCCAGGCTCATGGATCGGAATCGCGAAGAAGAGGCCGTTCGATTATAGACACCACCCGAACCAACCGCTGCCAGTCCGAACGCCCATGGTTTCCGCCCCGAATGGCCGCCGCCGGCCCCGCGCGCCGTCCCGCCAGCGCCGTCCGCAAGGGATACCGTCTCCGGCTTTGCCGTAGACATA
>CAIZHL010000501.1 GCA_903932755.1 uncultured beta proteobacterium | reverse complement strand
GGTTCTCCTTGGTTTATTCGTTCAGGCAATCGGTGCAGCGGATGGACGGCATGTTAGCCATGCCTCTGCATAAGTGAAAGTCACATTTTTTTATCACTATCATAAGCATGGCTATGCCAATGCCGGAGCAGCGGAACGCTCACTCCGCCGAGATCGGGCAGCAGCGCGAGCGCGCCGGAAAAGTCGTGGTCATCGGTATAGGCCGTACGCGTGACCACCGTGGCCAGACCCGCGGCACGGCTGGCCTTGAGGCCGTTGGCGGAATCCTCGATGGCGAGGCAGGCGGAAGGCGGCAGGCCCAGCTGCGCCAGCACCCAAAGGTAGATGTCCGGCGCCGGCTTCTTGTGCGGCACCGTATCGCCGGCGCCGACTTTTTCGAACAACGCCAGCAGGTCCGGGGCCAGCAAGGCACTTACGTTCTCCGGCGTGGTGGTGGTGGCAATCGCCAGGCGCAGGCCAGCCTCCCGCGCTGCGCGCAGCAGCGGCTCCACACCCGGGCGCAGGGGAACGCCTCCTGCGCAGAGCGCCACGTAGTGCTGTGTCTTGGCCGCATGCAGTTCCCTGATGCGCGCTTCGGCATCCGCCCGAAGCAGGAACTCCGGCTCATGGCGCTCGCAGAAGAAACGGATGCGCTCCTTGCCGCCGGTCACTTGCAGCAGTTCGCCGTAGAGCGACTCGTCCCAGTGCCAGGAGAGGCCGGCCGCAGCGAAGGCTGCATTGAAGGCCGGGCGATGGCCGTCGCGCTCGGTATCGGCCAGCGTGCCGTCGACATCGAAAATAAGGGCTTCAAGCATGGATGCCAGCATAGCGTTGCGGCAACCATAAGCGCCAGTCATAGTTTCTTATGGCGGTGATAAGATCGCCAAAAGTCGAAGCGGACCATCCGGGTCCCGGACAGCGCCATCAGCCATGAAAAACGTCACCCTGCGCCAACTGAAAATATTCGAGGCGGTAGCGCGTCACCTTTCCTTTTCGCGCGCCGCGGAGGAACTGCACCTTACCCAGCCGGCGGTATCGATGCAGGTGCAGGCGCTGGAAGACCAGGCCGGCCTGCCGCTGACGGAGCAATCGGGGAAAAAAGTCCGCCTGACTGCCGCCGGCGAAGAACTGGCGCGCCAGGCGCGTCGCATCGCCGAACAACTGCGCGAAGCGGGCGAAGCGCTGTCGGCGCTCAAGGGCGTCGAAGCCGGGCGCCTGAAGATAGGCGTGGTCAGCACCGCCAAATACTTTGCGCCCTCGCTGCTGGCCGAATACCGTCGCCGCCATCCGGGTGTCGAACTGCAGCTGACGGTCAACAACCGCGGCACCATCGTGCGCCATCTCGCGGAGAACGACATCGACCTGGCGATCATGGGCACGCCGCCGGCCGAGTTTGAAACCGTGGCCAAAGTGTTTGCCGAGCACCCGCTGGTGTTCATCGCGGCGCCGGGTCACCCGTTCGCCGGCAAACGGCGCATCGAACCGCAACAACTGGCCGACGAGACGCTGCTGATCCGCGAACCAGGCTCGGGAACGCGCGGCGCGCTGGAGCGCTTTCTGGAGCAGCACGCGGTGACGACGGGGGCGACGATGGAACTCGGCAGCAACGAGACCATCAAGCAAGCGGTGATGGCGGGCCTTGGCCTGTCCTTCATTTCCGAACATACCATCGGCATGGAGCGTGCGGTCGGCCGGCTGGTCGCGCTCAACGTCCGGGATACGCCGGTCAAGCGGCAATGGCGCCTGGTCTACCGCACCGACAAGCGCTTGATGCCGGCGGCCACCGCCTTCGTGCAGTTCATGGACAGCGAAGGTTCGCGCCTGATCGAGGCCCAGGTCGGCGGCGAGGAGCCGGCCGCCATGACTGCCGCGCCGAAATCGGCCCGGGCGGCAGGCCGCAGGTCCGGCTGAGAGGACAGACGGCGGGCTATTTTCTTGCCGTGGCGCTCCACAGCGTGGCGATCACGCCCAGCTTGGTAACAAAGGCCTTGGCGTGGAAATCGCCGACGCTGATGCGCTTGCCGCCCCCGGGCAGGGCGCTGATGAAAATGTCGGCGATCTGATCTTCCGACAAGTTGGTGGCGCCAGCGGCATGCCAGACCCGGACATGGTTGCAGTCATCGCGGTCGAGCAGCAGGGTCTTGTCGTTCTTCGCGTCGAGCAGGCTGATGGTCACCCCGTCGGCGGAGTCAAATACGCGCGCCGGACCGGCGCTGGTCGGCGTCACTGCGCCGCCGCCGGGCTTTGCGGTGACCTCGAGTTCCATGACCTCATCATCGCTGAGGCGGCTTTCGCCTTCGGTGTGCCAGACCCTGAAACCGCCGCCGGCCTGCAACTGGATCAGCAGGACGTTGTCGACCGCATGGGCCGTCGGCATGGCAATCAGCGCGGCCAGGAACAGGATGATCCTCATGCAGCGCTCCACTTGATCGAACAGCCGATTCCCGCCGTCTGCTGTGCCGGCCCGATTCCGGTCAGAGCGACCTGGCGCATGGCTTCGAACAAGTCGCGGCGCACAGACTCGGGCGCCGCTTCCTTGCGCGACTCGTCGAGCCGGCCGCGATACTGCAGTTCCAGCCTGGCGTTGTAGCCGAAGAAATCGGGAGTGCAGACGGCGCCGTAGGCTTTCGCCACCGCCTGCGACCCGTCCAGCACGTAGGGGAAAGGGAAAGCCAGTTCCCGGGAGATCGCGACCATGTTGTCCCAGGAGTCCTCCGGGTAATCGCCCGGGTCGTTGCTCATGATGGCAATGCTGCCAATGCCGAGAACGGCCAACTCGCGGGTATCGCGCACGATGCGGTGGATGACCGCCTTGACGTAGGGACAATGATTGCAGATGAACATCACCAGCAGCCCCTGCGGCCCGCGCGCGCTGGCCAGACTGTGGCGCCGTCCATCGACACCCGGGAGTTCGAAATAGAGCGCCGGGCGGCCGAAGTCGCACACCGGCGGCGAAAGACTGACCATGCGCTGTCTCCCGAATTTAGTGATAATCGGGCCATGATACCGAGATTCTTCTGCCCCTTCCCGCTGCACCCCGGCGCCACCGTCGAACTGGCCGCCGAGGCGGCCCATCACGCGCTGAAGGTGCTGAGAGTCGGCGCCGGAGACGCGGCGATCCTGTTCGACGGCCGCGGCGGGCAATGGCACGCCACCTTGCAACCGGCGGGGAAAAGCCTGCGCGCGACCCTCGTCGCCTTCGAGGAGCACGACCCGGAACCCCAGCTGGTGCTGACGCTGGTGCAAGCTCTGCCGGCCAGCGACAAAATGGATTTCGTGGTGCAAAAGGCCGTCGAACTGGGCGTCGTCCGCATCCAGCCTGTGGCGGCAAAGCGCAGCGTGATCCGCCTTTCCGGCGAACGCGCCGAACGTCGTGTGGAACACTGGCGCAACATCGCCATCGCCGCCTGCGAACAATCGGGACGCAACCGCGTACCGTCCGTCGCACCAATCCTTGATCTGCCGCAATACCTTGGCATCGCGGCGCGGGAAAATGCTTTACGCTTCGTCTGCGCGCCGGGGGTTGCCGGTTCGTTGCGCGACCTTGGCAAACCCGATGTTCCGGTAAGCCTGCTGATAGGCCCGGAAGGCGGCTTCGAAGACGGGGAATTGTTGGCGGCACACGCCGCCGGCTTCAGCCCTCTGCGACTGGGCCCGCGGGTGTTGCGCACCGAAACCGCCGGACTGGGCGCCGTGGCGGCCATGATGGCACTTTGGGGAGATTGGTGATGTTCGAATCAGCGGAAATCGGTCACAAAATCGACAAGGACGCGTACAAGAAGGCGGTGCCGGCCCTGCGCGCGGCACTTCAGGATGCCCAGTACGACCTGAAGGAGAACGGCAAGATTCCGGTCGTCGTGCTGGTCAGCGGCCAGGACGGCGCCGGCAAGGGCGAGACCATCAACATCCTTTACGAGTGGATGGACCCGCGCTTCATCTCGACGCTGGCGTTTTCGGCGCCGACCGACGAAGAGCGATCGCGGCCCTTCATGTGGCGTTACTGGCGCGCATTGCCGCCCAAGGGACGCGTCGGCGTGTTCGCCGGCTCCTGGTATTCGAGCCCGATCCACGACCGCCTGGAAGGCAGCATGAGCAAGGCTGACATGGATGCGCGGATCGACCAGATCAACCGCTTCGAGGCAATGCTGGTCAATGAAGGGGCGCTGGTGCTGAAATTCTGGTTCCACCTGACCAAGGACGGCCAAAAGCGTCGCCTGAAGGCCCTGGAAAAGGACCCGAATACCGCCTGGCGCGTCACCAAGTGGAACTGGGACCGCCTGAAGACCTACGACAAGCTGCAGGATGTCGTCGGCCACGTCCTGCGCATGACAAATACGCCGTGGGCGCCCTGGATCATCATCGAAGGCGAGGACGATCGCTACCGCTCGCTGACCACGGGCAAGATCCTGCTCGAGGCCATCCGCCAGCGCCTGTCGAACGCCGGCAAGCAAACCACGCCGGTGGCGCCGCCGATACGGGTCAACATCGACGGTCGCAACGTGCTGTCCGAGCTCAGGCTCGGGCACGCGCTGAGCGACAAGGAATACGACGACCAACTGGCGAAATGGCAGGGCAAGCTCTCCGAACTGGTGCGCGACCCGCGCTTCAAGGGCCGTTCGCTGGTATGCGCCTTCGAAGGGGCCGACGCCGCCGGCAAGGGCGGTGCCATCCGCCGCATCACCGCCGCGATGGATGCGCGCGACTACCAGATCATCCCCGTCGCCGCGCCGACCGAGGAAGAACGCGCCCAGCCTTACCTCTGGCGCTTCTGGCGGCACATTCCGCGCAACGGCCGGGTGGCGATCTTCGACCGCACCTGGTACGGCCGCGTGCTGGTCGAGCGCGTCGAGGGCTTCTGCGCCGAGGCCGACTGGCTGCGC
>CAIZHL010000500.1 GCA_903932755.1 uncultured beta proteobacterium | reverse complement strand
GCGAACCCATCCTGTGGTGGAGCCCCGATCCGCGCATGGTGCTTTTCCCCGACGAGTTGAAAATATCCAACTCGCTGGCGAAAACCCTGCGCAATGCCGACTACGAAGTGCGTCTGGACTCGGCCTTCGACGAGGTGGTCCATGCCTGCGCCGTGAAGCCGCGTGACGGCCAGCCCGGCACCTGGATCACCGCTGAAATGCAGCAGGCCTATCGTGCCTTGCACCGCCTCGGCTACGCACACAGCGTGGAAACCTGGATAGCCGGCGAACTTGCCGGCGGCCTGTATGGCATCGCACTGGGACAGGTCTTTTACGGCGAATCGATGTTCAGCCATGCGCGCGACGCGTCGAAAATTGCACTGGCGCATTTGTGCGCTCACCTCAAGCGGCGCGGATTCGGCATAATCGACTGCCAGATGGAAACCGCTCACCTCGCCTCGCTCGGTGCCAGACCGATTCCCCGCCGCGACTTTGCCGCGCGGCTGGATGTCCTTTGCCTGCGCGGCGACGCGCCGGATCACTGGCCGGTCAACGCCATCGACGGACATTTCAGGCGCCGCCCATGACCCATCTGCGCGACCTGCCGCCATTCCCGCTGCTGCAGTTCTATGCGACGGCGCCTTACGGCTGTTCCTACCTTCCCGGACGCATCGCGCGCTCGCAGGTGGCGACACCGACACATCTGATCGACAGCGCGACCTACAGCGAACTGGTGCGCGCCGGTTTTCGCCGCAGCGGCGTGTTTACCTATCGTCCGTATTGCGATGCCTGCCGTGAATGCCAGCCAGTGCGACTCGACGTCAAGGCGTTCGTGCCCAACCGCAGCCAGCGCCGGGCGCTGGTCCAGCACGCCGCGCTCACCGCGCGCGAATGCAGCCTGACATTTCGCGAGGAGCACTATCAGCTCTATCAGCACTACCAGGCCACCCGCCACTCCGGCGGCGGCATGGACCAGGACAGCCGTGACCAGTACGCCCACTTCCTGCTGCAAACCCATGTGGACAGCCGGCTGATCGAGTTTCGCGAGAACGGCGTGCTGCGCGTGGTCAGCATCATCGACGTCCTCGCCGACGGGCTGTCGTCGGTCTATACCTTCTACGACCCGGACGTCAGCAACGCCAGTTACGGCACCTTCGCCATCCTGTGGCAGATTGCCCAGTGCCAGCACATGGACCTGCCCTGGCTGTATCTCGGTTACTGGATCCGCGACAGCCGCAAGATGACCTACAAGGCCAGGTTCCGTCCGCTGCAAGCGCTGCGCCACGGTGAGTGGCAGGCGATCGAGGAATAAACAACTCTTCCCCCCGCTCCTTCTCCGGGAGAAGGGGTGACTGCGGCTCGCTGCGCTCGAGAATTTTTGACGACTCTGCCTTGGGGCGGCCATAAAAGTCGGCGCTGGCGACACGGCGCCAGAGGTCCTCTAACGCGCCGTCGCCGTTTCCCGCCGCCGGTAACCGCGCCAGGCCGGCCAGATTGCCGCCCCGAGCACCAGCGCGATCGCCAGCAGCGGCCACAGAACCGGGCGGTTCCACTCGCTGCGCCGCTGCTCGCGCAAGGCTGCATCGACGCGCTGATATTTGAGCGT
>CAIZHL010000499.1 GCA_903932755.1 uncultured beta proteobacterium | reverse complement strand
TTCACGATCTGCAGGTCATAGTAGGCGTTGCTTGCCTTGTCGTTCTTGGTGCGGCGGAACGCGGCGGTCCACTTCTTGCCGATCTGGAACTCGGCCGGTATGAATTGAACCGGGGAATCGAATTCGACGGCACCCTGCTTGATCGAGTTGCCCATCAGGTCCGTAATCATGTTGCCATTGTTGAATTCGACCCGGTCCTGGTCGTAATCGACCCGCGTTACGCGCGGGTTGTAGCTGCGTTCCTCGACGCCGGTCAGGATGTCGGATTGTATGTAGGTCGCCCGGTCGCCGACGGTGAACCTGCGGTTCAGCGGATAGCGCCCTGCGGAGAAGGGGTTGGCCGAGGGCGCAATCAGTGTCGGCACCGGCTCGCCGGCCCGGATGTCGAGCATCGGCTTGCGCGGGCGTACCGCTTTGGCCGGATTCGGCGATGGGCCGGCCGTCGCCTCTGAGGCGGGGGAGTCGTCAGGTGCAGCGGCGGCTTCCTGAATTTCTGCTGCCTTCGCGGCGGCGGCCTGCGCCTGCTTTTCCTGCTCGATGCGCTGCAACTCGGTCGCCTGGCGCTGCGCCTCCTGCTGCCTGTGCTCGGCGGCGAGGCGCTCCGCTTCGGCGATGCGCTGCCGTTCGCGATCGAGGCGCTCCTGCTCCAGCCTGCGCCTGTCTTCGACGCGTTGCTGCTCTTCCTCACGCCGGCGCTGCTCCTGCAACTGCTGCTCCTCGATCTGCTTGCGTTCGGCGGCAAGCAGCTGCGCCTTCGCCAGGCGCACCCGCTCGCGCTCCATGCGTTCCTGGTCGATGCGCTTTTGCTCGGCCAGGCGCCTCTGTTCTTCCTCGCGTCGCCGCGTTTCCTGCAACTGCTGCTCTTCCAGCTTCCTGCGCTCTGCGGCAAGCTTTTGTTCTTCGGCAAGCCGTACCCGCTCGCGTTCGATGCGCTCCTGCTCCAGGCGCTGCTGTTCCTCCCGTTGCCGTTTTTCGGCGGCCAGCCTTTCGTCCTCCGCCAGCAGGCGGGCCAGGCGCAACTGGGCGATTTCGGCGAAGCGGCCGTTGGGGAAGGTCTGCAGGTAGCTCACCCAGTCACTGATTTTTTTCGACGACTTGATGCGCGCCCATTCCGTGACATCGGCTTCGACCAGCTGCTCCAGCTCGGACTCGGAAAGCTTCTTGCGGCCCTCGCCGAAAATGAAGACGTCGTCCTCCAGCGAGGTGGTCTCCCAGGGAATCTGTTCGCCGTGCGAGGCCAGGCGCACGTTGAGTCGCACGCGCTTCAGGGCGTCTTCGATGCGGGTGCCGCGCTGGCCCAGTTCGCGCACCAGGTGCTCGGTGTAGAGGCCGTTCTTCCCCTCGCCGTCGGCAGCGACGTTGCCCGGTGCCGTGGCATAGGCCAGCAGGCTGCCGACCGGTGCGTCGAACTGCGACAGCCCCTTCTGTTGCGGCCGGTAGGCGCTGCCGAAGGGATTGTTGCGGCAGGCGTCGAGGATGACGACGAAAGTCTTGTCCTTCGCCGCGCTGAACTGGCCGAGCAGCAGGCCCAGGTCGACGCAGCGCTGCTTCAGGTCGTCCTGCTTCTGCACCACGGCATCGACCGGCAACAGGTAGTTGCGCCAGTCGAGTTGCGCGCCGTGGCCGGCATAGTAGAAAACCACCAGCTTCGTTTCCGGGCGCTTTGCCGCAACGCCGAAGCGCTCGATGGCGGCCATCATGTCGGCACGCGTGGTGTCGAGGCGCGAATCGACGGTGAAGCCGGCCTGGGTAAAAAGTGCGCCGATCGCCCTTGCGTCGTGTGCGGGGTTGACCAGCGGCGCGTCGCGGTAGCTGCGGTTGCCGATGATCAGCGCCAGTCTGGACGGATCGCCGGCAGCGCGGACGGGGCGAAAGGAAAACGCCACGGGAAGCGCCGCGAGGGACTTTATGAAGCCGCGCCGGGTGGTCATGATGTACCGCGCCTAGAAGCGGTTCTTCCACTCGCGGATGGCGGCGAAGGTTTCCACCGCGTCCGCCGGAACATGGCCGAGGCGGCTGGCCGCGGCGGCGCGCACGGCCGGAGCATCCCAGCGCAGGAAGGGATTGGTGTCGAGTTCCGTCCGGATCCGGGTGGGGATCGTGGCGCGGCCGGCGGCGCGATCGCGGGCCACCTTTTCGCTGCGCTGCTGCACGGCGATGCTGCCCGGTTCGACGGCGGCGGCGAAGCGCAGGTTGCTCTGCGTGTATTCGTGGGCGCAATATACGAAAGTCGGCGCCGGCAATACGGCGAGCCTGGCCAGCGAGTCCTGCATCTGCGCCGCGGTACCTTCGAACAGCCGCCCGCAGCCTGCGCCGAACAGTGTGTCGCCGCAGAAGACGGCGCCGTCGTCGCCCAGACTTGGGCCATAATAGGCGATGTGGCCGCGGGTATGCCCGGGGACGGCGATGATGTCGAATTCGACGCCGATTTCCGGCACCTCGATGTGTTCGCCGCCGAAGAGCGGATGCGTCACGCCGGGGATGTTTTCCAGCGCCGGGCCGAACACTGCAACCGGAAAGCGGGCCAGCAGTTCGGCGACGCCGCCGACGTGGTCGCCGTGATGGTGGGTGGCGAGGATGGCGCAGAGGCGGTCGCCGGTTTTTGCGAGATGCCCGAGCACCGGAACGGCATCGCCGGGGTCCACCACCGCGACGCAGCCTGCGGCGCGCAGCAGCCAGATGTAGTTGTCGTCGAAAGCAGGCAGGGCCAGTATCTCAGTCATTCGGAAATTTTCTCCAAACGGGGCGCAATGTCAATTCAGGGTTTCGAAGACTGGCTGAACACGCCATCCGGCCAGTATGTACTTAATTGGGAGCAGCAGAAGCACGATTTTCTGGTGGCCGATATTTTCGGTTTCAACGCCGTGCAGCTGTCCCTGCCCACTCACGATTTCTTGCGCGCCAACCGCATGCCCCTGCGCCTTCGCTGCGACGATGGGCGCTATGACGGCATGTCCGAGGTGCGCTCCGATCTGCACTACCTGCCTTTTGCCGCCAACAGCATCGATCTGGTGGTGATGCCGCACACGCTGGAGTTCGACGCCAACCCGCACCAGGTGCTGCGCGAAGTGGAACGCGTGCTGGTGCCCGAGGGCCATGTGATCGTCACCGGCTTCAATCCCTTCAGCCTGTGGGGCGCCAAGCGCAAGCTGTCGCGGCGGGAGGCCCTGCCGCCCTGGCGCGGGGCCTATCTTTCCGTGC
>CAIZHL010000498.1 GCA_903932755.1 uncultured beta proteobacterium | reverse complement strand
GTCACCATCGGGCCGCGCCAGACCATGGGCTGCTCGGGATCGATCAGGAAGCCGATCGACATGGCCTGGATGCCGTGCGCGTCCATCGGTTCGAGGCTCTTGCCGTCGGCCGACTCGGGCCGGCCGGTGGAGATGCCGAGCATGGTCGGCAGCGAGGGGCCGTAGATGTCGGCGTCGAGCAGGCCGACGTTGGCGCCTTCGGCCGACAGCGCCAGCGCCAGATTGACGGCGGTGGTCGACTTGCCGACGCCGCCCTTGCCGCTGGCCACGGCGATGATGTTCTTGACGCCGGGAATCAGCTTGACGCCCTTCTGCACGGCATGCGTGACCACTTTGGAAAACACGTTGGCGCTGATGTTGCCGATGCCGGGCAGCGTCTTCAGTTGCGCGATCACGGCGCTGCGCAGGCCCTCGATCTGGCTCTTCGCCGGATAGCCGAGTTCGACGTCGAGCGCGACGTCGCTGCCTGTGATCTTGATGTTCTTGACGCTGCGGCTGGTGACGAGATCCTTGCCCGTGTTGGGGTCGACGATTTCCTTGAGCGCGGTCTGGATGCTTTGTTCGGTGATGGACATTAGGGGCCTTTGCTGACGACAAATAGTGGGTAGGAAAAAGGGGTGGCGGATTATCACTCGGAACCGGAAAGACATACCCGAGTGAATTAGTCGGGATTTTATATCAGGTTTGGCTGATGTGCCAATGCCGCCGCAAACCCCCGCGGCGACCCGCCCCGGCCGCATCGAAAAGTCGGCGCTGGCGACACGGCGGCGCATCCCGCCTGCCTGCCGGCCCAAGTACAATGCGCCTCTTCAGTTGCAGCAGGCCGCACGCCCGTTGCCGGCACCCGGAAAGACTGCCCCATGACCCGCAAGATCCTCGTTACCAGCGCCCTGCCTTACGCCAACGGCGCGATCCATCTCGGCCACCTGGTCGAGTACATCCAGACCGACATCTGGACGCGCTTCCAGAAGATGCGCGGCCACGAATGCTGGTTTGTCTGCGCCGACGACACCCACGGCACGCCGATCATGCTGCGCGCCGAGAAGGAAGGCATCTCGCCCGAGCAACTCATTGCCCGCGTCCATGCCGAGCACTCGCGCGACTTTGCCGGTTTCCATGTCGCCTTCGACAACTACCACACCACGCATTCGGACGAAACGCGGCATTACTCCGAGGACATCTACGCCAAGCTCAAGGCCGCCGGCCTGATCGAGGTGCGCTCCATCGAACAGCACTACGATCCGGTCAAGCAGATGTTCCTGCCCGACCGCTTCATCAAGGGCGAGTGCCCGAAGTGCGGCGCGAAAGACCAGTATGGCGACGCCTGCGAATCCTGCGGCGCCGCCTATGCGCCGACCGAACTGAAGAACCCCTACTCGGCGGTGTCCGGCGCCAAGCCCGAGCTGCGTTCCTCCGACCACTATTTCTTCAAGCTCTCCGATCCGCGCTGCCAGGAGTTCCTGCGCCGCGCCACGCGCGAAGTCTGCAAGGCGCAGCCCGAGGCGATCAACAAGCTGCAGGAATGGCTGGGCGAACCCGGCGAGAACAAGCTCACCGACTGGGACATCTCGCGCGACGCGCCCTATT
>CAIZHL010000497.1 GCA_903932755.1 uncultured beta proteobacterium | reverse complement strand
GGTGATTTCGATCAGTTCAGACTTGTTCATGTGTGTCCTCGTGGAAGTAATTATGGTGGTGGCGGGTTTAATTCTAGGCGAATGGTAACGCAGTGTGTCAAACAATTCATTGTCAGGGTCAAGGTTTTTGCAAAATAATGGCAATGCGATACAGGCTTGAACCGGGCCGGGAATCGTTCTTGCCCCGGCCATGCCTCTTGCAGGCATGGCCGGAATTATCTCCCAAGCGCAGAAAAGCATACAGGCAAAGACGATAAAATGCCGGCTTGCAGGGAAACATGCCGGCCATTGCGGGCGGATTCTGATTCTGCCTTGCACCTGTCGGGCAACTGAAGCAGCAGAAGAAGGGACGTGAAGGCTATGGAACTTGTCTGGTGGCACTGGATGGTTATCGGTCTCGGGCTGGGCATGCTGGAACTTTTCGTCGCCTCCTTCTTTGTCATCTGGTTCGGCCTCGGCGCGCTGCTGGTGGGCGTCGCGATGCTGGCCATGCCGGACCTGGCATTCAGCGCCCAGATACTGCTGTGGACGGCGGCTTCGGTGGTCATGACAGTGCTCTGGTTCAAGGTCCTGCGCAAGGACGGTGAAAAGACACGCTCCGGCCAGGCCGGCGAGGCTTTGGGCGAAATCGGGGTTCTGGTCAGGGCGGTGGAGCCGTTGGGCATCGAGTCTGCACGCGGCGAGGTGCGTTTCCAGAAGCCGGTGATGGGTTCCGATATCTGGCCCTGCCTCGCCGACGAGGCGATTGGAGCCGGAGAGCGGGTCAGGGTGCTGGCCGTCGACGGCCAGATTCTTAAAGTCGGCAAATACTGAAGGGGCAGGTCATGGGTGAATTCGGCATTGTCGTAATCGTACTGTTTGTTTTTGTTGCCGTCACGATTGCCAAGGGCGTGCGCATCGTGCCCCAGGGCGAGGAATGGATCGTCGAGCGCCTTGGCAAATTCCACGCCACGCTGCGTCCCGGTCTCAACATCATCATTCCCTACCTGGATCAGGTGCGCTACAAGCTGACAACCAAGGACATCATCCTCGACGTCCAGGAGCAGGAGGTCATCACCAAGGACAACGCGGTGATCCTGACCAACGCGATTGCCTTCATCAAGGTCACGGATCCGATCAAGGCCGTTTACGGCGTGACGGATTTTTCCGAAGCGATCCGCAACATGATTATGACCACCTTGCGTTCCATCATCGGCGAGATGACGCTGGACGAAGCGTTGTCCAATCGCGACAAGATCAAGGCGCGCCTGCGCGAAGGCGTCGCCGATGAAGCCATCGACTGGGGCCTGACCGTGAAGTCGGTCGAGATCCAGGACATCAATCCGTCCGAGTCCATGCAAAAAGCCATGGAGGCGCAGGCATCCGCCGAGCGCGAGCGCAAGGCCATGGTGACCAAGGCCGAGGGCACCAAGCAGGCCACCATCCTCAACGCCGAAGCGCAACTGCAGGCCGCGCGCCTGCAAGCCGAAGCGCAGGTCACGCTGGCCGATGCCTCGGCCGAGGCGATCCGCCGCGTGGCGGCCGCGATCGGCACGGAGGATGCGCCGATGCGCTACATGCTGGGTGAGAAATACATTCATGCCATCGGCAACCTGGCCAAGTCGGACAACGCCAAGACGGTATTGATCCCCGCCGATATCCAGGACACGCTGCGCGGCATTCTGGGCAGCCGCAAGTAGCCGAAACGCTCATGGCACCGAGTGCTGCGCGCAGAAGATGAAACACGCGAAAACGAAGTTTCAGTGGAGGCTAACGCCGGCATCATCGGCGTTAAGCGCAGCGGCCGTAACTAAAACGAAGTTTCAGTGGAGGCTAACGCCGGCATCATCGGCGTTAAGCGCAGCGGCCGTAACTAAAACGAAGTTTCAGTGGAGGCTAACGCCGGCATCATCGGCGTTAAGCGCAGCGGCC
>CAIZHL010000496.1 GCA_903932755.1 uncultured beta proteobacterium | reverse complement strand
TGGGGCGAGGACATCTTCATCATCGGCGGCATCAATGCGGTCAATGCCCTTGACCTGCGCAAGATTCACGTACCCGGCGTTCAGGTCAAGGAAGTCTTCATTCCGGCGCCAATGATTTCGTTCAGTACCGGCCTCGGCAACGGCTTTTCGACTGAGGCCTACTATCAGTTCCGCTGGAACAGCTTCAAGTTTGATCCGGCCGGCACCTACTGGTCTGCTGCCGACTTCATCGGCAAGGGAGGCAAGCGCGGTGCGTTCATTCCACAAAGTCTGCTGGATGACTTCGGGATACCCGTGACCGGCGGTGACTTTGATCCGAAGCGCGGCCGCACGCTCGCAGCCCTCAGTCTGGCCAATGGCGGAGCCGGCGTCATCCCGGTTGAACGCGACGAGCCGGAACTTCATACCGGCCAGTACGGCATCAACCTCCGCTTCAAACCAACGGAGGGCGATACTGAATACGCCGCCTACTACATTCGCTACCACGACAAAATTCCGTTCGTCGGTTTCCGTTTTAGTCCAGCCCTCGCCGGCACCAACGTACTTGGAGTGGCTGCCGTAGAGCAGTATGGCGAAGACAAGAGCCTCTACGGCATATCGATGAACACCAAACTGGGCGACTGGGCCATCGGTGCCGAACTTTCCTATCGCCCGAGGGATAGCGTAGCGATCGATCCGACGGTGCCTTTTGCCGGTCCCTACAGCTTGCAGGCGGCAAGTGCAACATTTACCGTCCCGGCGATGATGGACGGCTACAAGGAGGAGAAGAAATACCAGGCGCACCTGACCGGCTTCTACCTGCTGCCGCAATCGATTACGAGTGCGCTCGGCGCCGCCGAAGGCGCATTCCTCGGCGAAGTGGCGGTAACCCGTTATCCGGACCTCGACCTGTCGGGTGCCGTTCCCTACCTGCTCAACAACTATCAACTGCCGGACAAGACCTCCTGGGGCTATGTTGCCGAGGTCAGCCTGACCTATGCCAACATCTTCCAGTCGGGCTGGACGCTGACGCCGGTGCTCGACTACTACCACGACGTGAAGGGGACGAGTCCGACGGCCTTGCCCTTTGTCGAAGGCCGGAAAGCTGTGGCACTGAACTTCAACTTCGACTATCACAACGAATGGAAGGCCGGCATCGGCTACACCACGTTCTGGGGCGGCGGCAACATGAACATGCTGCGCGATCGCGACGTGCTGACCATGTCGGTGTCAAAGGTTTTCTGATCTACTTCCGACTGGCGGGGAAGCCGACGACATCGCCGGCTTCCCCGTCCGCTTCCGGTCCCATACTGCGCACCATCTGAACCCGAGGATTCCGCACTCGATGCCCAGCATTGTCAGCTTCGTCAAATCGCTGGAGAACTTCTTCTTCCGCTTCCGCGTGCAGACGCTTGCCGTGCTGCTGGTCTTTACCGTGGCGATGGGCTGGCTGGCGACCCAACTGCACATGACGGCCGGCTTCGACAAGCAGTTGCCGATCGGCCACGAGTACATCGACACCTTCTTCAAGTATCGCACCCAGCTGTTTGGCTCCAATCGCGTCATGGTGGTGGTGCGCGCCAAGAAGGGCGACATCTGGACCAAGGATTCGCTGAAGAAGCTGCACGAAGTCACCGAGGCTGTGCTGTTCCTGCCGGGCGTCGACCGCCGCTCGGTGCAGTCGCTATGGACCCCGAATACGCGAGTCTATGAACTGACCGAGGAGGGCTTCAACGCCGAAGACGTGATCGGCGGCAACATCACCCCGAATGCGCTCGATCCCGAAAAGATTTCCGGTATCCGGGATCGCGTGGTCCGCGGCGGCTATACCGGCAGCCTGGTGGCCAATGACGGCATGGCCGCAATGGTGGTTGCCGACCTGCTGGAAGAGGACAGCAAGACCGGCGAGAAACTCGATTACCTCGCCCTGGCAGGGAAACTCGAATCCGAGGTTCGCGCCAAGATGGAAACCCCCGATCACGCCATCGAGATCATCGGATTCGCCAAACAGATCGGCGACATCGCCGAGGGCGCCACGGGCGTGGCGGAATTCTTTTTGCTGGCAACATTGCTGACCGCGGCGGCGGTGTACTGGTATTGCCGCTCCGTGCTGCTGACGATGTTGTCCATCCTGTGTTCCATGACCTCCGTGGTCTGGCAGTTCGGCGCGTTGAGACTGCTCGGCTATGGACTCGATCCGCTGGCAGTTCTGGTGCCTTTCCTGGTTTTTGCCATCGGCGTTTCGCATGGTGTGCAGCAGATCAATGCCATCATCAAGGCCGTCGCCGAAGGGCAGGATTCGATGGGTGCGGCGCGCGAGAGTTTTTCCAGCCTGTTCATTCCCGGCACGCTGGCGCTGGTAACGGCTTTCGTCGGTTTCATCACGCTGGTACTGATCCCGATTCCGATGATTCGGGAACTGGGCATCACGGCCTCGATCGGTGTCGGCTTCAAGATCGTCACCAACCTGATCATGCTGCCGTTGGTTGCCTCCTTCTTCCGCTTCTCGCGCAGCTACGCCCTGCAGCAGGAAAAGCTGCAGGAAAAACGCGGGCTGATCATCCAGAAACTGGGCTTCATCGCCGACATCAACCATGCCCGCCTGGTGCTTGGCATTGCCGCAGTGTTGCTCGGCATCGCCGTGTGGCAGAGCCACGGTCGGCATATCGGCGCCCTGCAGCCCGGAGCGCCGGAATTGCGCGCCGATTCACGCTACAACCAGGATGTGCAGAACATCGTCAAGCGCTTCGACCTGGGCATGGATGTTCTCACCGTCGTGTTCGAGACGCCGAATGATTCCTGCAACAGTTTCCCGATAGTGAATTACATCGACCAATTCACGCTGCACATGGCCCAGGTGCCGGGTGTGCTGTCGGTTGCCTCGCTTTCGGCGATGGCCAAATTCGCCAATGCCGGCCTGAACGAGGGCAACCCGAAGCTGGCGGCGCTGCCGCGCGACAGCAAGGCCCTGCAGGTCGCCGTGGGTTATCTGCCCGAAGCGGGCGGCCTGTTCAACCGCGCCTGCACCATGATGGCGGCCAACGTCTACCTGGCCGACCACAAGGCCACCACCATCAAGGCGGCTGTCGACGCAGTGAAGGAGTTTCGCAAGTCACATCCGGGTGAGCCGCTCGGGATGAAAGTTCTGCTGGCATCGGGCAATGCGGGAGTTCTGGCGGCAACCAACGAAGAGATCGAGGCGCGCGAGTTGCCGATGATGCTGTATGTCTACGCAGCCATCATGATCCTGGTACTGCTGGCCTATCGCGACTGGCGCGCCATGCTGGCCTGCTGCGTGCCGCTGACGGTGGCGACCTTCCTCGGCTACTGGTTCATGAAGACGCTCGACATCGGCCTGACCGTGGCGACGCTGCCGGTGATGGTGCTGGCCACCGGTATCGGCGTCGACTACGCGTTCTACATCTACAACCGGCTGCTGATCCATCTCTCGCGCGGCGAGACCATGAAAGTTGCGCTGGAAGGGGCTTTGCGTGAAGTCGGGATCGCCACCATCTTCACCGCCATCACGCTGTCGGTCGGTGTCGCAACCTGGGCGTTTTCCGACCTCAAGTTCCAGGCCGATATGGGCATCCTGCTGACCTTCATGTTCATGATCAATATGGTGATGGCGATTACCGTGCTGCCGGCGTTTGCAGTCAAGCTCGATTCCCTGTTTCCGCGCAAAGGTCCGGTCAAGGCGCCGGCCATCGGCCATTGACGATGCGAAATCTCATGACGACCCGCCGTATCCATAATGTTGCAGGCCTGCTGCTGGGCCTGGCACTGCTCGGCAGTGTAAAAGTCGGCGCTGGCGAGACGGCGAAGCCGGGCGGCGCACCGGTCAATGCCCCCATCATCGCGCACATCGAAAAGGCCCCCATCATCGCCGCAACGCTGGCCGGCAAGCGGATCGTGGTCGCGGGTGACTATGGAATCATCGTGCTGTCCGACGACGGCAAGAAGTTCCGCCAAGCCAAAAGCGTGCCGACGCGCACCGTGCTGACCAGCTTGTTTTTTCTCAACGACAAGCAGGGCTGGGCCGCCGGTCACGACGGCACGGTATTGGCCACGTCCGACGGCGGCGAAAACTGGCAGATCCAGCGTGCCGAGCCGGGCAAGGATCGCGTGCTGATGTCGATCTGGTTCGAGAATGCGCAGCATGGACTGGCGGTGGGCCAGTTCGGGTTGGCGCTGGAAACCGACGATGGCGGCAAGACCTGGCAGGAACGAAAGCTGGTCGATGGTGAAGCGGGGGACCGCCACCTGTTCCAGATTTTCGCCGGCCCCGACGGACTGGCGTTTGTCGCCGCCGAGGCGGGGAGCCTGCTGCGGACGACCGATGGCGGCCGCAGCTGGAAG
>CAIZHL010000495.1 GCA_903932755.1 uncultured beta proteobacterium | reverse complement strand
CATCGGCTGCAAGTACTGTTCATGGGCTTGCCCCTACGGCGCGCGCGAACTCGACGAGCAGCAGCAGGTGATGAAAAAATGCACCCTATGCGTCGACCGCATCTACGACACGAGCATGGACGAGGCCGACCGCAAGCCGTCATGCGTCAAGGCCTGCCCGACCTCGGCGCGCCTGTATGGCGACATCCACGACCCCCAGTCCGCCGTGTCGATCGCCATCCGCGAGAGCGGCGGCTACGCGCTGATGCCGGAGTGGGGCACCCACCCGGCCAATCACTACCTGCCGCGGCGCAAGACGCGGATCAAGATCCACGAGGACGAACTCGAGCGCGCCGACAACCCGCTCAAGGTCGATCGCCAGTTGCCCAAGCCGGCCATGAGCGAGCCGACCCTCGACGACGTCACTACATGGTAGCGCCGCACCGCAGGGCCGCCCCAAGGCGCGGCCAGCCAACAAACGGAGGTCGCGCCTTTTGCGACCGAACATCCGTCACCCCCTTTCATGGAAAGGGGGCCGGGAGGTAAGTCCAACTATGCATCCCGCGTTCTCCGTCATCTTTCTGACCACCCTGATCGGCGCCGCACAGGGTCTGTTCCTCGCGCTGTTCACCGCGCAGTCCTATGCTGCCTTCAAGCTGTTGCCGCAGCCGGATGCCCATGCCTTCTACGGCCAGGGCAGCCTGCTGGCGCTGGCGCTCCTGGTCGGGGGCCTTGCCGCCTCCTTCTTCCATTTGGGACATCCAGAGCGCGCCTGGCGCACCGCCACCAAATGGCGCACATCCTGGCTTTCGCGCGAGGTGATCGTGCTGCCGGCATTCATGGGCGTGGTCTTCCTCTATGGCCTGGCGCACTGGCTGAACTGGCACCCGGTGCTGATGACGCTGCCCGGCGGGCTGCCGGTCGATCCCAGCGCCATTCTCGGGGTCGCCGGGACGGTACTGGCCTTTGCGCTCTTCGTCTGTACCGCGATGATCTATGCCTGCCTGAAGTTTCTCGCCGAGTGGCACTCGCCGCTGACCGTCATCAACTACATCCTGCTTGGCGGGGCCTCCGGGTTTACGCTGGCCGCTGCCTTTGCCGCGTCGGCGGCGCCGGAACTGGTCGGTTTCCTCGCCGGCTGGGCGGCGATCATCACGGCGCTCGGCCTGATCGGCCGCGCGGCATCGCTCTATCGCAACGCGCGCCTCAAGCCCAAGTCGACCCTGCAGACCGCGATCGGCATCAAGCACCCCAAGATCGTGCAGAAGACCCAGGGCTTCATGGGCGGCAGTTTCAACACCCGCGAGTTTTTCCACGGCCAGCCGGTCGCGGTGCTGCGCGGGGTGAAGTGGTTTTTCATCGTGGCCGTATTCCTTGTTCCGCTTCCGCTGCTTCTGGCCGGCATGCAGGGGGGATTCGCGCTTCTCGCCGCAGCGTTCGCCATACAGTATCTGGGGCTCCTGGCGGAACGCTGGTACTTCTTCGCCCAGGCCAACCATCCGCAAAACCTGTATTACCAGTCGATTGCCTGAGACCTGTTGTCGCCAAGGGTCTTTAGATATATTATCGTTTGCTAAAGTACAAAGCCGTAAGACCATAAACCATTAACGAGAGAGGAAAAAACATGAATTTCGACAAGGAACTCGACGCCCGCGGCCTCAATTGCCCGCTCCCCATCCTGCGTGCCAAGAAGGCCCTGGCCGAACTCACCACGGGCCAGGTGTTGCGCATCATCGCCACAGATCCCGGTTCGGTGAAAGACTTCGCTGCCTTCGCCAAGCAGACCGGCAATGAACTGCTCGCCAGTGCAGAAAAAGACAAGGAATTCGAATTTTT
>CAIZHL010000494.1 GCA_903932755.1 uncultured beta proteobacterium | reverse complement strand
CTGACCTTCTGCCGCCGCGGCGACGTGGCGCGCGTGCACAGCCTGCGCCGCGGCGCCGCCGAAGCGCTGGAACTGGTGGTGCACGGCGACAGGAAGAGCAGCAAGGTGGTCGGCCGCCGCATCGACGAACTGCCGGTGATCAAGGGCGCGCGCATCGCCGCCATCGTGCGCGACACCGGCGAACTCGCGGTGGTGCAGATGGAAGGCTTCCTGGTCGACCAGAAGCGGGCGCGGGTGATCATCCCCCACCACGACACCGTGATCGAGGAGAACGACCACGTCGTGGTGTTCTGCTCCCGCAAACGCGTGGTGCCGGAGGTCGAGAAGCTGTTCCAGGTCGGCTTCCAGTTTCTCTGAGTCGCGGCATGAAGCCCTACTACCCGGTCATCCGAGTATTCGGCGTGCTGCTGGTCTGCTTCTCCTTGACCATGCTGGTGCCCTGGATTTATTCCTACACCATTCGGGATGGCGCGCAGGACGCCTACGACGAAGCCTTGCTGTTGTCCCTGCTTACCGGTCTCGGACTGTGGTGGGCGGCGCGCCACCACAGGCATGAGCTCAAGGTACGCGACGGCTTTCTCCTGGTGGTCATGGTCTGGGCGCTGCTGCCCGTGTTCGCCTGCCTGCCCTTGATCTTCCAATTGCACATATCCTTCACCGACGCCTATTTCGAGGCCATGTCCGGGCTCACCACCACCGGCGCCACGGTGCTCTCCGGCCTCGATTCCCTGCCGCCCTCGATCAACCTCTGGCGCGGCATGCTGGTCTGGCTCGGCGGCATGGGCCTGATCGTGCTGGCGGTGGCGGTGCTGCCGCTGCTCGGCATCGGCGGCCGACAGATGTTCAAGGCCGAAACGCCTGGGCCGATGAAGGATTCCAACCTGACCCCGCGCATGGCGGAGACCGCCAAGGGCCTGTGGCTGGTCTATGGTGTGGTCACCGTGTTCTGCATCCTGTCCTTGCATTGGGCCGGCATGAGCTGGTTCGACGCCATCATGCATTCTTTTTCCACCATGGGCCTGGGCGGCTTTTCCAGCCACGACGCCAGCTTCGGCCACTGGAATTCGCCGCTGATCGAGGGCGTCACCGTGGTTTTCATGCTGATCGCGGGGATGAACTTCGCCACGCTCTTCCTCGCCGTGCGCGGCCGCAGCCTGATGCCCTATGCCCACGACCCCGAGGCCCGCTATTTTATCGGCGTAACCTTGGCGAGCGTGGTCGGCATCGCGATCTTCCTCGACGTCCAGGGCGTCTATCCTGACTTCACCACGGCGTTCCGCCACGCCCTGTTCAACGTTGTCTCGATCGCCACCACCACGGGCTTTGCCAGCGTCGATTACAACCTGTGGCCGATCTTCGCGCCGCTGTGGATGCTGTTCCTGTGCAGCTTCGCCACCAGCGCCGGGTCCACCGGCGGCGGCATCAAGATGATGCGGGCGATCATCCTCTACAAGCAGGTCTATCGCGAGCTGCTGCGCGCCATGCATCCGAATGCGGTCTGGCCGGTGCGCGTCGGCGGCGTCCCGGTGTCGCAGAACATCCAGACTGCCGTACTGGCCTTCGGTTTCGCCTACATGTGCTTCCTCGTCGTGCTGACACTGGTGATGACGCTGTCCGGGCTCGACATCCTGACCGCCTTTACCGCCGTCGTGGCCACGGTCAACAATACCGGGCCGGGACTGAACCAGGTCGGACCGGCGACCACCTTCGAGGTCCTGACCGACTTCCAGACCTGGGTCTGCAGTTTCGGCATGCTGCTCGGCCGGCTGGAGATATTCACCCTGCTGGTGGTGCTGACGCCGGCCTTCTGGCGGCGTTAGCCGCCTGCCGCACCCGATCGCGCCGTCGAATCAGGTGCGGCAGGCGGCAAGTGCGATAATCCGCTTTTGTCCCGCTGGATCGCCTCCCATGTCACCCTCGGCCCGTCCCAAGAACGATACCTTCCTGCGTGCGCTGCTGCGCGAACCCGTCGAATACACCCCCGTCTGGCTGATGCGCCAGGCAGGGCGCTACCTGCCCGAGTACAACGAGACGCGGCGTCGCGCCGGAAGCTTCCTGCAACTGTGCAAGAACCCGCAGCTGGCCTGCGAAGTCACGTTGCAACCACTGGCGCGCTTCGAACTCGACGCCGCCATCCTGTTTTCCGACATCCTTACCGTGCCGGACGCGATGGGCCTCGGCCTGTATTTTGCCGAGGGCGAAGGCCCCAGGTTCGAACGCCCGCTGCGCGAAGAATGGGCAATCCGCGACCTGACGGTACCCGACCCCAACGTGCATCTGCGCTACGTCATGGATGCGGTGGCCGAGATACGTCGCGCGTTGGGCAACTCGGTGCCGCTGATCGGGTTTTCCGGCAGCCCATGGACCCTCGCCAGCTACATGGTCGAAGGCGGCTCCGGCTCGCCGACCGATTACCGCACGATCAAGACCATGCTCTACGACCGCCCCGACCTGCTGCATCGGATTCTCGATGTGACGGCCAACGCGGTAACTGTCTACCTGAATGCACAGATCGAATCCGGTGCCCAGGCCGTGATGATTTTCGACTCCTGGGGCGGCGTGCTGTCGCATGCGGCCTACCGCGAGTTTTCGCTCGGCTACATGCAGCGCATCGTGGCCGGGCTCAAGCGCGAGCATGACGGCCAGCGCGTGCCCTGCATCGTGTTCACCAAGGGCGGCGGCCAGTGGCTGGAAGAGATTGCCGACATCGGTTGCGATGCGGTAGGTCTTGACTGGACCACCGATCTTGGCGAAGCGCGTCGTCG
>CAIZHL010000493.1 GCA_903932755.1 uncultured beta proteobacterium | reverse complement strand
TTCTGCACCAGGCCGTAAGCCTTGACGCAAACCTTGCCCTTGGCCGGATGCACGTTCTCCGCCGCGAAATTCGGTTCCACCTCGGTCGCCACGCCATCGACCACCTTGACGGTCATGAAATCGGGACCGGAAACGCAGTTGTAGCAATAGGTCGGGACGTGCCTGACAGAATTGGCGGACTTGGCTTCGGCTGCTTGCATGCTCATTTCCCTTGAAAGTCGCTACGGCTAATGAACGCGTTCGGGATGCGAATAGACGCAGTGCCGCTCGCCGCGCACGAAGCCGATCAGCGTGACGCCGGATTCGGTCGCCACCCGCACCGCCATCCCGGTCGGCGCGGATACCGCAGCGACGACGGCGATGCCGACGGCGGCGGCCTTCTGCACGATTTCATAGCTGGCGCGACTGGTCATGAGGACGAAGCCGCCGTCGAAGCCCCTGCGCCGGGTCGCCAGGGCGCCGATCAGCTTGTCCAGCGCGTTGTGGCGGCCGACATCCTCGCGCACCAGTTCGATGCCGCCCTCGAAATCGCACCAGGCCGCGGCATGCACCGCTCCGGTCAAATGAAACAGATGCTGCGCAGCTTGCAGGGCCGCCAGGGCCCGCGGCAAGGCGCCATGACTCAGGGCGGCGGACGAGTGCACGGTAACCGCGCGGCGCGCCAACTGATCCAGGCTTTCGGTGCCGCACAGGCCGCAACCGGTGCGGCCGGCGAGGCTTCGACGATGCTGCTTGAGGGCGTGGGCGCGCTCGGCGGAAAGCTGCATGTGCACCTCGATGCCGTTGGCCTGTTCGAGGATCTCCAGATCGTGGATTTCGCCAGGACGCCCGACGATGCATTCGCTCAGGCTGAAACCGAGCGCGAAATCTTCAAGTTCGGTGGGCGTCGCCAGCATCACCGCATGGGAGATGCCGTTATAGACCAGTGCCACCGGCACCTCTTCGGCGACCGTCTCGTCGCTGTGCGTGGCAACGCTGCCGACCCAGCGCTGCGCGCCGTAGCTTTGGTGTGCCTCGATGCCCGCAATCGCCTCGTGTTGCATGGTCAGCCCGTCCTCCAATGCGGGGATCTATCGTCCCACTTTCATTACGATACACTTTATGTACATTTAACGCAAGCATTTTGTATCACATTAGAATTGTCTTATGCTGCATACGGGATACAGATCCATCCAATACAATGCATCGGCTCGCGCACGCATCCCGCCGTGCACAATACTGCCGAGCGTTACCGACAGTGCGAATGGAAACAATGTGAAGAGCCGACACCTCAGCCAATGGATCAAGGAATTCCTCGATCAGCACCCGACCCGCGCCAACTCGCTGATCATCACGATCTACGGCGACTTCATCGCCCCGCACGGCGGCACCGTCTGGCTCGGCAGCTTCATCCGTCTGGTGCAGCCGCTCGGCCTCAACGAACGCATGGTGCGCACCAGCGTCTATCGCCTGTCGCAGGAGAAGTGGCTGGTATCCGAACAACTTGGCCGCAAGAGCTTCTACAGCCTGACCACCTCGGGCCGGCGCCGCTTCGAACACGCCTACCGGCGCATCTACTTCGCGCCCCAGGACACCTGGAGCGGCGAATGGCAGCTGGTCCTGATCCCCGCTTCGCTCGCCGGCGCACAGCGGGACGCACTGCGCAAGGAACTGGCCTGGGCCGGCTACGGCGCCCTGGCATCGGGGATCCTGGCCCACCCGTCGGCCGATACCGAGGCGCTGCTCGACATCCTGCAGGAGACCGGCGCCCACGACAAGGTGGTGGCGATGAAGGCCGCCAATATCAGCGCCCTGACCAGCAAGCCGCTGCAGGAACTGGTGCATCAGTGCTGGAACCTGGATGTTCTGGCGGCGAAATACACCGATTTCATCGATCTGTTCCGCCCGGTGCTGCGCACCCTGCGCGCCGCCGGCAGCCTCGATCCGGAGCAATGCTTCCTGGTGCAGACTCTGCTCATGCACGACTTCCGGCGCGCCCTGCTGCACGATCCGCAGCTTCCTTCGCAGTTGCTCCCCGCCAACTGGAGCGGCGGCGTCGCCCGCCAGCTTTGCGAGGACCTCTACCGCATCACCTGCCCCCTCGCCCAGCAACACCTGCTGTCGATCTGCGAGATCGCCAGTGGCTCGCTTCCCCCAGCCGCGCCCTATTTTTACGAGCGCTTCGGTGGTCTGCAGCTGTCCGCCCCACGAAAAAGCCCGGGTAGTGCAAAAATTTGATGGAAATCAACCGATACATATTCAATTAGTTTTATAGCTGTTTCTGTATCTGTTATAGTTGCCCTCGGGAACGCATCCTGTCCTGTCGACCGCGCCGCACCAGGGGAGCCAACACCATGCATGCATCGTCATCGTCAGTCGCACTGGCGGCCACACTTTTCTGTCAGGCCGGAGCGGCGGGGCGCGCAGCCCTGAGCCAGGAGGAACTCGCCAGCCTGATGCCGGCACTCGGCTTCGCCTTCAGCCCGATGGCAACACCGTCCCCAGGACTCGCTGCGGTCGATCTGCGCATCAGCCTGCACTTCACCCGGGAATTCGGCATGGTCATCAGCGCCGGCATGGGCGGAATCGATGCGGAACTGGACCAGGGCAACTTCAGGCAGGACCGCGCCGCGGTCTACGCCGCCACCGAACTCACCGATGCAGCCGGATTCCTTCGCCTGTTCCAGCGCACGCTGGCCTGGCAGCGACTGGCAGCGATCGCCCGGCGCGACGGCCTGCCCCTGCCGGACCAGGCGCTGCACAACTGCTTTGAAGCCTTGCTGGCACTGGCCGGCGCAGCCGCCGCCCCCGACGCGGCCTTCGTCTTGCGCAGCCTGGACCTCAACCCGGCCCATGTCGAAGCCGGACCGAACGGCGGCGGACTCGGCGTAAATCAGGCCCGCTGCGAACTCGGCGTACCGGCGGCGCGACGTCTGCCGCGCCCGGTCGGCAAGATCGACAAACTGATCCATCCCAAGTCGATCGGCATCATCGGCGTCTCGTCCGCCAACATGAACTTCGGCCGCATCATCCTGAAGAACCTGAAGGGCAGCGGCTATCCGCCGGAACAGTTGTGCATCATCCGCGCCGGCGAAACCGAGATCGACGGCGTCCGCTGCGTCGAGAGCCTGAAAGCGCTCGACCACAAGCTTGACCTGCTGATCGTCGCCGTGGCCGCCGGCGCCGTCTACGAACTCGTTGATGAAATCATCGAAACCGGCGCGGTCGAATCGGTCATGCTGATTCCCGGCAGCCTGGGCGAAACCAAAGCCAGCCGCGAGCCCGCTGCCGCATTGGCCGAGCGCATCAACGCCGCCCACGGCAAACCCGGCGGCGGCCCGGTTTTCCTCGGCGCCAATTGCCTCGGCGTGGTGTCGCACCCCGGTTCCTACGATTCCTGGTTCATTCCGCTGGAGCGACTGCCCAAGCCGCAAAAGAAACCCGAACGCAATTCGGTCATGCTGAGCCAGAGCGGCGCCTTCATGATCACCCGCATCAGCCAGAACCCGTGGCTCGACCCGCGCTACATGCTGGCTCTGGGCAACCAGACCGACCTGACCCACGGCGACATGCTCGCCTACTTCGCCGAACTGCCCGAAATCGAAACCATCGGCGTCTACATCGAGGGCTTCAGGGACGGGGACGGACTCGACTTCGCCAAAGCCGTGCGCAAGGCGGTCGTCAAGGGCAAGCAGGTGGTGGTCTACAAATCCGGCAGGACCGCACCGGGCATGGGCGGCGTCATGGGCCACACCGCGTCCATCGCCGGCGACCCGATCCTGTTCGCGTCGGTCGTACGCCAGGCGGGCGCCATCGTCGCGGACGACTTCAACAGCTTCGACGACCTGTTCTACATCGCCGGCGCCCTGCACCACAAGAAGATCGGCGGCAATCGCCTCGGTGCCATCAGCGGCGCGGGATTCGAGGCGGTCGGCATGGCCGACTTCCTCGGCGCGGACAGCTTCGCCATGGAGATGGGCGCGCTGGACACTGCCACCGTGAGCGGGGTCGAGGAAATCCTCAAAGCCAAAAAGCTCGATGCCCTGGTCGAAGTCAGAAACCCGATCGACATCAATCCCGGCGCCGACGACGAGGCCCACCTGCAGATCGTCGAGGCTTTCCTGCAGGATCCTTGCATCGACGCCGTGGTGGTCGGGCTCGATCCCACCGCGCCTTCGGTGCGCGCCCTCGAATCGAGCAAGCTGCGGCCCGGCTTCGACATCACGGACCCGAAGAGCACGGTGCATCTGATGCCGCCGCTGGTCGCCCGCAACGAAAAGCCGGTGATCGGCATCGTCGACGGCGGGCAGCTCTACGATGCGATGTCGGCGCGCCTGATGGACCAGGGCGTCTGCGTATTCCGCAATTGCGCCCGCGGCACCCGGGCGCTGGTGCGCTACGTCGAAGCGCGCCTGTATGCTGATTCACTGAAAAATCGTCGCTGAACCATAAAACATCAATCGAGGAGAAATCATGAGCGAAACACTGAAAGCCGGCCTCACCGCCACCCGTCGCGTAGACATCGATCGCGAGCGCACCATCAGTTTCATGGGCGACGATTGCCGCGTCTACTCGACGCCCAACCTGCTCTACGACATCGAAATGGCCTGCCGCGACCTGCTGCTGGCGAACATCGAGGCGGGCAAGGATTCGGTCGGCACCCGCGTCGAACTCGACCATGTCGGCGCCACGCTGATGGGCATGTGGGTGGAGATCACGGTGACGCTGACCGAAGTCAATGGCGGCGCCGTCTCCTTCGATTTCACGGCGCGCGATGCCGTGGAAGAAGTCGCTCGCGGCAAGCACAACCGCTTCATCGTCGGCATCGAGAAAACCGCGCAGCGCCTGCAGGCCAAGCGCGCCAAGGCCGGCGGCTGATTCGCCGGCTCCGGCCGCCCCTGCGAGGTACTGCAGAAAAGTCGGCGCTGACGGCACGGCGACTGCGGTCGCCGTCGCCCTACTCGTCGATTACGCCGGGGATGTTCAGGACGTCGGCGTAGCCGAAACGCCGGAAATCGCGCACCCGCATCGGGTACAGAATGCCGTCGAGGTGATCGCACTCGTGCTGCACCACGCGGGCATGGAAGCCTTCCACGCGACGCTCGAAACGCCGCCCGCTTTCGTCGTGGCCGGCGTAGTACAGGCGCTTCCAGCGCGGCACCCAGCCACGCATGCCGGGCACCGAGAGGCAGCCTTCCCAGCCATCTTCCTCTTCGTCGCCGAAAGGCGTCAGCACCGGATTGATCAGCACCGTCTCCGGCACCGGCGGCGCATCCGGGTAGCGCGGGTTGGACTGGCAGCCGAAGATCACCACGCGCAGGTCGACGCCGATCTGCGGCGCCGCCAGCCCGGCGCCATCGAGGTGCGCCATGGTGTCGCGCATGTCCTGCAGGAGTGCCGCCAGCTGCGGCGTGCCGAATTCCGTGACCGGCCGCGCCACCTGCAGCAGGCGCGGATCACCCATGCGCAAGATTTCCCGGATCATCGCCGCCTCAATCCGCGCAAAAGCCTTCAATGATGCGGCGTATCCGCACCATCGAGAGCTGCAGGACAGCCTCCAGGCTGTCGAAACGAATGCCGTGCGCGGAATCGGCGCGGCCCGCCGCCCAGTTTGCGACCACGCAAAGCGCCGCGTAGGGCAGTTCCAGTTCGCGTGCCAGGCCGGCTTCGGGCATCCCGGTCATGCCGACGATATCGGCGCCGTCGCCCTGCAGGCGGTTGATTTCGGCTGCCGTCTCCAGGCGCGGACCTTGCGTCGTGGCATAGACGGCCCCGTCCACCACGGCTTCGCCGATCCGGCGCGCGACATCGAGCAAGCGCCGGCGCACCTCCTCGTCGTAGGGATCGGTGAAATCGACATGGACCACCGGGCCGTCGCCGCCGGACTGGAAGGTCATTTCGCGGCCCCAGGTGTAATCCACGATCTGGTGCGGAACCACAAGGACGCCCGGCGCCATGTCGCTGCGGATGCCGCCCACCGAGGCCACGGAAACCACCGCCGTCGCGCCCGAGGATTCGAGCGCATGCATGTTGGCGCGGTAGTTCACCAGGTGCGGCGGAATGGTGTGGCCGTGACCGTGGCGGGCGATGAATGCCACGTCCCGGCAGCCGATGCGGCCGAAGGTGAGCGGCCCGGAAGGCTCGCCGTAGGGCGTGCGCACCACCTCGCGGTGCGACACGTCGAGGTTCGCCAGCTGGGTCAGGCCGCTGCCACCTATGATGCCGAGCATAAATTTCCCTGAAAATTCAATCGGAACGGACAGTGCTGCGTGCTAGAATGGCAGGCTTTTTTTCGCATTGCAACAACTCAAGGCCCCTATGTCCCGCGCCCTCAGAAACATCGCCATTATCGCCCACGTTGACCACGGCAAAACCACCCTCGTCGACCAGTTGCTCCGCCAGTCCGG
>CAIZHL010000492.1 GCA_903932755.1 uncultured beta proteobacterium | reverse complement strand
TTCCCATTCGACACCTCCAAAGATATTGTCTACCTTCAAATGTGTCCGGGAAAGCCGGTCTACCTCAGGGTCGGATTAATTTTCACCAAACAAAAAACCCGCGATCGCGGGCTTTCTCCGTGGAACCCGGGACAACTCAGGTCGTCAGTTCCAGCCGGCGCTCGATGCGCTCGAGCCGCGCATTGAAACCGTCTGCCGCAAGCTGTTGCGAGGCATCTGCCGCCGCAAGGTGGCCAAGGTGCTGAATGACCGAAGCCTGTCCGGCTTCAAGATTGCTGGTTCGTCGGATAAGTTCGTCCAACTTGCGATTGATGTTTTCCTGTCCTGTCTGAAAGCGTTTCAGGTGTTCCAGGATCAGATTTTCAACGGTGTCGGTCATGCTTCGTCCCTCCTTTGGTCAAAGTGTAGCGGAAAACCAGGCAGGCAGCCAAGCAAGAGAAAAGAGAGAAAAGTGTCGGCGCGCGTTTAAAACTACCCAGGTGTGCGCGTTGAATTTTACCCAGGGGCTTCAGCCTCCTGTCATAGGCGGGGCTGTGGATAAAGATTAAAGGGGCCGATTAAAGGGGCCAGGGTCGAATAAATAGTCGGTGCTGGCGACACGGCGATTGGCCGATGGTTATGCCTTGCCTGAGTGATTGGCGAGTCTGAAGTACTTCGCTAGACTCCTGCCCATGCCTCGCCGCCCTCGCATCCATCTTGCCGGACTTCCCTTGCATATCGTCCAGCGCGGACACAACCGCGCCGCGTGTTTCTTTGCCGAGGAGGACTATCACGCGTATCGCCACTGGCTGGGCGAAGCGCTCGCCGCCAGCGCTTGCGTGCTACATGCCTATGTGCAAATGACCAACCATGTGCATCTGCTGCTGACGCCGCCCGAACCTGAGGCTGTATCGCAACTGGTGATGTCGCTGGGCCGGCGCTACGTGCAGTACATCAACAAGACCTATCGGCGCACCGGCACCCTGTGGGACAGCCGCTACAAGTAGTCCTTGGTGCAGGCCGACAACTATCTGCTGCTGTGCCAGCGCTACATCGAACTCAATCCGGTACGTGCGGCGATGGTGGCGGACCCGGCCAACTACCGCTGGAGCAGCTATCGCGCAAACGGGCTTGGGCAGGACGATCCCTTATTGACACCGCATCCAGTGTATTCGGCGCTGGGCGGTACTGAATTGCAGCGACTGGCGGCTTATCGCGCCCTGTTCCGCCCGGAACTGGATGGCGATGCGATCAGCGACATCCGGATTGCTCTGGATCAGGGACAACCGCTGGGCGATTCACGATTCCTCGCCAGCATTGAACTGGCGACAGGACAGCGGCGCGAAGCCAGGCCGCGCGGCCGACCAAGAAAGCCGGCCGTTGCTTCGGGAGAGGAGCGGGATCAGCTTCCGCTGAAAATCTGACCCTGGCCCCTTTTCCTTTCTTTTCCCCTGCCTTTTCCCCTGGCCCCTTTTCCCCGCTCAATCTTGTCTTGCCGCTCTAACGCGAGAGGTCCGCAGGCTTAAGCTTGAGCGGGTGGATCCTGACAGTCTTTCCCTTGGCGGCAAAGAGCAGTTTCGGTCCGCAGCGCGTCGTGTCGTGATAGATGCCGACGCAGTCGAGGCATTGGTGGCATTCGTCGTAGTCGATGCCGCCCGCCGGAACGATTGCGTCGTAGCGGCAGGCGATGCGGCATCTCTGGCAGGGCTGGCCGCAGGCCTCGATGCGCGGCAGCCAGTTCCAGCGGCGCAGGCGGCCGCCGAGGGTGAGTGCCGCGCCCAGCGGACAGACAAAGCGGCAGAAGAACTTGTAGACAAATGCTCCGGCCAGCAGCAGGCCGACGGCCCAGAGCAGGAAAGGCCATTCGCGCTGGAAACCGACGGTGATGGAGGTCTTGAAGGGTTCGATCTCGACCAGCTTTTCTGCGGCGGAGGGGACGAAGGCCGCGGCACCTACCAGCAGCGCGAGGATGGCGTAACGACTGCGGGCGAGCAGACGCGCCAGCGTCGCCGGCATGCGCCATTGCCGTACACGCAGGGCGCGGGCCAGGAGGCCGATGAATTCCTGGAGGGCGCCGAAAGGACAGAGCCAGCCGCAAAATGTGCCGCGACCCCAGACCAGCAGACTGATCAGCGTAAAGACGATCAGCAGCAGCGACACCGGATCGTAGAGGAAACTCTTGAGACCTGCCCCGGCGGAGAGTGACTTTATCGCACCGGTGATCTGGACGATCGAGAGCTGTCCCTGGGCGTACCAGCCGATGAACCCCAGCGTGAAAGCGAGGAAACCCGTGCGGAACAGCAACAATGTGCGCGGCTTGACCGAAATCGAGCGTGGCTTCAGCAGGACTGCAGTCAGTAGCAGCAAGGCGACGCCGATAATGATGAGGTCGGGTAGTCGCCCCTGCCAGGCCTGCAGCCACTCGGGCAGGGGTTTCGGCGGGTAGTCGAAGAGTTCGCCGGACGGGACGTAGCGCAAGGTGATCTGTTTCTGTGTCACCACGGGCAGGATGAAGCCGCGGGCGCGGCTGACCGTGAAACCGAAATCCAGCGGCCGGCCCGGATCAAGTCCGGCAAGTGCCGGTGCGGTGACGATCAGGGCGGCACTCAGATTCTCGAACGCGGGCAAACGCGCGTAGTCACGGTTGGCGTCGCGCAGTTCGAGCGGCAGTTCGTTCTGCGACAGGGCGAGGCGCGGCGGCGGGGTTCCCGGCACGAAGGCGTCATCGATCAGCGCATAGCGGCCGCGGGTGGCAACCCAGTAGGCGGGCCGGTCGTCCAGCATGTAGGCCTTGAACTTCTCCCAGGCGATGTCGCCCAGCAGGTTGCGACCGATGTTCGGAGCGTTGAGGTAGGCCACATAGACTTCGACGTAGGAATCGCCGGGTTTCGCCAGCGCTTCCTCGTCGGTGCCGGCCCCTTCGCTGCCGGCGAAAAGTTTCTCGATTTCCGCGTTGCTGAGGGACATGCGTTGCACGTAGCCGCGTCGGACCAAAGTGGCGAGGTCCATGCGCTCGAACGGCAAATCCTTGACTATGGCGGCCGGCGCACCGTTGCCGGGATCGGCAAACCCGAGCCGGACCCGGGCTACCGCCAGGGCAGCGGCGAGCACCGATTGATTCACGATGCGCACCGAGGCAGTGGCCTTGGCCACGCCGTCGAGCACGACATGGTTGCCGCCGTCGGCCGGACGCCTGTTGCCGTAGGTGCTGGAGACGGTGATCTGTTGTTTCAGGCTCTTGCCCTGGTATTGCTTGACGAAGTCGTTGAGTGGGGCCGGCCCGAGCCCGCCGAGAAATACCGGTTCATGCTGGCGCAAGACCTCGACATCGAGGAACCTGCCCTTGTTGTCTATCGCCACCAGCAGGTTGATCGGCGTTCCCTCGAAGCCGGGAATCGGCGCCAGATCAATCGACTCGAAGACGTAGGCAACGGGGCCGGCATCGGGCGTGAGTTCGCTGGTCAATGGCCAGGCCGGAACGTCGCGCAATTTTTCGCCCACATGCAAAGGACGCTGGAAACGGCGTTCGATGGCGGACTTGTCGAGGTCACCCGCCCAGGCGCCGACGCAAAACAGCAGGATCGCCATGACGGCCAGCCGGTCAGCGACCCGCAATCCGGCGTGCTTCGCTAACATAGCCCCTGCGAACCGCAAGCCTTCAATTTTGTCCCATCGTCAATGACACGTTACTCCTGGCCATCCATTGGCGCCCACTGGCTGATCGCCCTGCTCATTTTTGCCGGCTTCGCGCTCGGACTCTACATGCACGACCTGCCCTTGTCACCGCAAAAGCTGCGTTTTTATTCCTACCACAAGTGGCTGGGAGTAACGGTCTTTGCGCTGGTGCTGGTGCGCGTCCTTGTGCGCTGGCGATATCCGCCGCCACCCTTGCTGCCCGCGCCGCGCTGGCAGCAGCGGGCGGCCCAGGGCGTGCATCGTGCATTCTATTTTTTGATGTTCGCCATTCCACTGAGCGGGTGGCTGATGAGCTCGGCCAAGGGCTTTTCCACGGTCTGGTTCGGCGTCCTGCCTCTGCCCGATTTGCTGGAGAAGAATGAAGCGCTCGGCGACCTGTTGCGCGATGTTCATGAGACGTTGAACTGGCTGCTTGGCAGCCTGGTCTGCTTGCATGTCGGAGCAGCGTTGAAGCATCATTGGCATGATCGCGACGCCACCCTGGCGCGCATGCTGCCCTGGATACGACGATGATGAAGCGGGTTTACCTGTGCCTGGCCGGTGCGCTGGCCCTCTGGACGTGCTTGCTGCCGGCGCACGCCGCTGTTTTTGGTTCACTTGTTCCCGGGCAAAGCAAGATCGGCTTCGTCTCGAAACAGATGGGCGTGGCGGTTAGCGGCCAGTTTCGCCGTTTCAGCGGGCAGTTTGTGTTCGATCCGGCGCGACCGGAGGCAGGCAAGGCGCGTATCGAAGTGGAACTGGCCAGCATCGATACAGGCTCCGGAGAGGCCAACGAAGAGGTTGTCGGCAAGGACTGGTTCCATGTAAAAAACTTTCCCGGCGCAGTTTTCGAGATGCGGCGGGTGAAGCCCTTGGGCGGCAATCGCTTTGAAGTTCAGGGCAGCCTCACCATCAAGGGACGCAGCCGCGACGTGACGGCCAGCGTCACTTTCCGCGAGAGTGGCGGCAATGGGATATTTGAAGGGGGCTTCATTCTCAAGCGCCTTGACTTCGGGATTGGCGAAGGCCCCTGGGGTGATCCGGGGACCGTCGCTGACGAAGTACAGGTGAATTGGACCCTGACCTTGCGGCCGGTGCAGGCGCCGCTGCCGGCGAAAAAGTAGTTTCGCACCGCCGTATTCGCCGGCACCTGAAGGGCCATGATCCCGGTTACGCCGGCTGTCATGATTTTCATGAAAACGCGTGACCGGTGAGGTGGTGTCGCGGCGAATGCGTTACCTTTGCACCATGAATGCCGCCATATTCGCCCCGTCCATGTCATTCGACACCCCCCGCCTGAGCTTCACGCCGTCCCCCATCGTCTGGGCGGTGCTGGCCTCGGTTGTCGTGCATGGCATGGCCCTGGGCTGGCTGCCGGGATTGCATGAGGTTCAGGAAATGGTGTCGAAGCCGCTGCGCGTTTTGCTGCGGGCGCCGGTGATCGAGCCGGTCGCCGTACCGCCAGCGCCGACTTTTCCGCGCGAGCTACGTCAGGCTCAGGCACGCGCTACGCAGCCGGTGCTGACGCGGCCGGCGCAGGCGCCGGTTGCCGATGCACCGACCGTTACGCAGTCGCCGGCGGCGCCCGTTGCGGTGGCCGAGCCTGCGGCGGCGCCTGCCGTGCTGCAGCCGGCCAGCGTCCCGGTTGCGCGCCCGGCGACGACCGATCCGGCCGCTTTGGCGGCTTACGGGCGCAACATTGCCGGAGCGGTGGCCGCTCATCAGAGCTACCCGCGTGTCGCGCAAATACGCCAGTGGCAGGGCACCACCCTGCTGCAACTCGAACTGGCAGCCGACGGCAAGTTGCAGTCGGTGCGCGTGTTAAGCTCAAGCGGACATGAAATTCTCGATCGACAGGCCATCGACATGGTGCGTGCAGCATCGCCTCTGCCACCGATGCCGCCCAGCCTTGCCGGGCGTTCGCTGACCGTTGATGTTCCGGTGGTTTTCAAGCTGGCTTCGTAACAACTGCCGCCTGCATTGCCGGCGGTGGTGGCGGTTCGTCCTGCTCTGGCTGACCCTTCCCGCTTTTGCCGCGCCGGCTGCCCTGCCGGCAGAGCAGATCGGCGACGGCGTGTTCGCGATCTTCGCGCCGCCGGCCGATGCGACTCCGGAAAATCTCGGGCGTGTGGTGAATTCCGGATTCATCGTCGGTGACGACGGGGTGATCGTGATCGACAGCGGGGCCAACCATCGCCATGGCGAAGCCATCCTCGCCACGGTGGCGCAGGTCACGCCAAAGCCGGTGAAGTTGCTGATCAACACCCATCCCCATCCGCAAAACGTGCTCGGCAACTCGGCCTTCGCCGAGCGCGGCATTCCGATTCTGGCGACCGCCGCAACCGTCGCCGCCATGAACGAGCGTTGCCCGACCTGCCTGGCGAGCCTGCGCCAGAGCGTCGGTGATGAGGCCATGCGCGGCACCCGCATCCGCTTGCCCGATAGGACGCTTGGCTCAGGCCAGGTGCTTGAAATTGCCGGACGGCGCTTGCGGCTGCTGCACTTCGGTCACGGCCATACGGAGGGTGACCTTGCCGTGTTCGATGAGGGCAGTGCCGCGCTGTTTTCCGGCGACCTGATCTACCGCGGACAGATTCCGCACTTGTCCGAAGCGGATACCAGCGGCTGGATCGCCGCTCTGGATCAAGTTGCCATGCTGCCCTTCCGGATCCTGATTCCCGGCCGGGGGGCGGCGGGGACAGCGGCCGATCTGGCGCCGGTCCGGCGCTATCTGTCGGAGCTGAGGCAACGCGTCTCCGCCGCCTACCGGGAGGGCCGCAGCGCGGACGAAGCCATACAGCTTGCCGAGCTTCCGGAATTTGCCGCCTGGCATGGCTATGCCGCGCGTCACGGGCGCAACGTGCAGCACGTGTATTTCGAGATCGAGCGCGAGGATATGGGCGGCCAACGCGGGGGCCGGCGATGAGCCTGAGGCTGCGGCTCAACCTTCTCGTCGCGGCGCTGAACATGGGTTTTCTTGCGACCCTGACCTGGCTTCTGGTCAACGAGCACCGCAACTCGATTCAGGAGGAGATCGAGGCCGCGCACCGGGTGACGGTACAGATGCTGACCAACGCCGCGCAGGCCAGTTCGGTGTTCGGTCCGGCGCCGCTGGTGATGGTGAACTTTCTGCAAGGCCTGGGGCGGGTCCGCGCCAATGACATCCGCCTCTATTCGGCTGACGGCGTGCTGCGCTACAGTTCGCCGCCCAGTACCTACAAGGAGGGACGGCGCGCGCCGGAGTGGTTCGAAGCCCTCATGCAATCAAAAGCCGAAGCGACCGTGATCGGCTTGCCCGGTGCGCGCATCGAGGTCGCTCCCGATGCCTCGCGTGCGGTGCTGGACGCGTGGGACAGCATTGCCGCGATCTTCCTGCTCGGCCTCGGTTTCGTGGCCCTGCTGCACGGCGCACTGCTGCTGTTTCTGCGGCGCCTGCTGCGGCCCACCGAGGCTGATGCGCGGCGCTTGGTGGCAACCACGCAGGAACTTGCCGAGAACCGTGAGGTGATGCGTCTGATCGAGGCCGGCATCGAGGAAGAGCGCAAGCGCCTGGCGCGCGAACTCCATGATGAACTCGGTCAGTCGGTGACCGCGATACGCCTGATCGCCACCTCGATCGCGCGCGGCAGCGAAGCGCCCGGCGTAGTTCAGGGTGCGGGGAAGGTCAATGAGATCGCGGCCGGACTCTACGACAGCGTCCATCGCATCGTGCGCGAATTGCGTCCGGCTGTCCTTGAGCAACCGGATCTGGCTGCGGCACTGCAGGACTTGGCACGTGAATGGCGCGTCCGCCATCAGGATGTCGAACTGGTGCTGGAACTTGAAGGCGACCTCGGCGATCTCGGCGAAGCCCTGACGCTCGCGGTTTTTCGCAGCGTGCAGGAGGCACTCACCAATGTCCTCAAGCATGCCGCCGCCAGTCGCGTGCGGCTGTCGGTGACACGCGGTGACGGCACTCTGGAAGCGCGCATCGAGGACGACGGTCATGGCGCGCCGACCGCGCTGGCGGGTTCCGGCCACGGCCTGGTCGGCATGCGCGAGCGGGTTGTGACCCTCGGCGGCAGCCTGGACACCGGGCCGGCTGCGGACGGCGGTTTCCGCGTTAGGATCGTACTTCCCCTCCCAGGAGATTCAGAGTGACCCAGACCGTGCGCATCATGCTGGTCGACGACCATGCGGTAGTCCGCATGGGATTTCGCCTGCTGCTCGATACCACCAGCGACCTGCGCGTGGTGGCGGAATGCGGCAGCGGCGAGGAAGCCCTGCAGTGTTTCGCCGAGGTGAATCCCGATGTCGTCGTGCTGGATCTGTCGATGGGCGGCATGGGCGGGCTCGAAGCGCTCTCGCGCCTGCTGGCGAAATGGCCCACGACCCGCGTGCTTGTCCTGTCCGCCCATGAGGACACGGCGCACCCGCGGCGCGCCCTGGCCGCCGGGGCGCTCGGCTATCTGACCAAGCGCAGCGCAGCCGAAGCCCTGATCGAGGCCATTCGGCAGGTTGCGGCCGGCAAGCTGTTTCTCGAACCGGCGCTGGCGCAGGAGATCGGTGTCGAACAGGTGAGCCGCCCGGGTAGTCCGCTGGAGGCCCTTTCTGCGCGCGAATTCGAAGTGTTCGTGATGCTGGCGCGTGGCAAGTCCGTGGCCGAGATCGCCGCCGTGCTGTTTCTCAGTCCGCGCACGGTGGGCACCCACCTCTACAACATCAAGCAAAAACTCGGCGCCGGCAACGCGGCGGAACTCACTCTCATCGCCATTCGCAACGGCCTGATCGAAGTCTGAAATCCTGCGGCCGCGTTGTGGCTCATTTGCGACTCATGATTTTCATGAACAGCCAACACGCCTAATCACGCAGGCAAAACCAGTACGCGGCGGCGAGAATTCAGGTCCCTGAATTCTCCTGAATATGCGAACCGACCCATGACTGATTTCACGCCGCGCTTCCGCCTCCTGCCCTGCCTCATCGCCGGCCTGTTTCCTTTCTCTTCCCAGGCCGCCGAACCGCGCGTGACAACGGATCAGGTCGTGGTCACCGCCACCCGCATGGAGCGGAACAGTTTCGACTTGCCGGTGTCCATTGATGTCGTTGCGGCGGAGCAGATGCAGTTCGCCCAGCCCATGGTCAATACCTCGGAATCTTTGGCGCGGGTTCCCGGCATCTACGCGCCGAATACCACCCGTTTTTCCTCGGATCAGCAGATTTCTTCCCGCGGTTTTGGCGCACGCTCCGCATTCGGTGTGCGCGGCATCCGTCTTTATGCGGACGGGATTCCTCAATCCATGCCCGACGGGCAGGGCCAGATGGGGACATTCGACCTGAGCACGGCCGAGCGCATGGAGGTCATGCGCGGACCGTTTTCTGCGCTTTACGGCAATTCCTCCGGCGGCGTGCTGCAGATCTTCACACGCGACGGCAAGGGCCCCCACCGCGTGACCGCCAGCACTTATGGCGGGAGTTACGATACCTGGCGAGTCGGCGTGGTGGCAGAAGGCGGCAACGACAGCTTCGGTTACCTTGTGGATGCGTCGCGCTACGAGAGCGACGGTTACCGTGACCACAGTGCGGTGCGCCGCGACCAGGCCAATGCCAAGCTGGCGTGGCAGGGCGAAAAAACCAAGGTCACGCTGGTCATGAGTTCGCTTGACCAGCCCTATAACGAAGACCCGCAGGGTCTGACGCGGGCGCAGATGGAGGCAGACCCGCGCCAGGTCGCCGCTCCTGCCACCCTGAGCCAGAATGCGGGAGGCAACAAGGCGCAGGCGCAGGCCGGTTTGAATGTCCAGCATCAACTGACGCCGAATGACACGCTGCAGGCCGTCGTCTGGGGCGGGACGCGCGAAACCCTCGGTCGCCTGACGATCCCTTTCAGTGCCGTTGCGGTAATCAAGGGCTCGGGCGGCATCAGCTACATCGACCGCGATTTTTATGGCATCGACGCGCGATGGTCGCACAAGGCTGATACCGGGGTCGGTCCGCTGACGATCACCCTCGGGCTTAACTACGAGTACATGAAGGATCTGCGCAAAGGCTTTGAAAACAACGCAGGGCAGAAAGGCGTATTGCGTCGGGACGAGGACAATATCGTCAGCAATTCCGGTCAGTATGTCCAAGCCGAATGGGCTATCGGCAAGGACTGGATTGTCAGCGGTGGCCTGCGCTATAGCCGGGTGCGTTTCGAGAACGACGACCGTTACATTCGCACCACCGGCGCAGGCAACCCCGACGACAGCGGCGGTGTCACCTACACGGAAACCACACCGGTGCTGGGCGTGGTCTATCACCTGAATCCGCGCGTCAATCTGTATGCCAACGCAGGCAAGGGTTTCGAGACGCCGACCTTCATCGAACTGGCCTATCGGTCGGGCGGTCAGAGCGGCCTGAATTTCGGCCTGCAGCCATCGACCAGCACCAATTATGAGGCGGGCATCAAGGCCCTGGTGGGGGACGCGACGCGTATCAATGCGGCGGTTTTCAATGTTCGTACCGACAAGGAGGTCGTGGTGGACGCCACCGCGTTCGGACGCAGCGTCTATGACAACGCCGGTGAAACCAAGCGCAAGGGATTCGAACTCGGCGTGGAAAGCGACCTGACTCAGAACCTGAAGGCGGCCCTTGCCTACACCTATCTGGACGCGTACTTCGCCGAAAGGTACACGAACACGGCCAAAACCAAGACCATCGCCAGCGGCAACAAGTTGCCCGGTGCGCCGGCCAATACCTTCTTCGGGGAACTGTCCTGGAAGCATCCAGCGAGCGGGTTTATGACGGCACTGGAGGCCCGCTACAGCAGCAAGGTGTATGTGGATGATATCAACTCGGATTCGGCGAAGAGCTACACGATCTACAACTGGAGGGCGGGTTTCGAGCAGCGCTTGGGCGGGGTGAAACTGGCCGAGTTTTTGCGCGTCGAGAACATCGGCGACAAGAAGTATGTCGGCGGTGTGTCGGTCAATGACGCCAACGCGCGCTTCTTCTTCCCCGCGGCGGAACGCAACTATATGGTTGGAATCTCCGCGAGCATCGACCTGTGACAATCGGCGCCCTGTGTAGCTTCGGCAGACTGCTGCCCTGGGTCGTCCTGTTTGCCGCTTCAGCCACCGCCGCCGCGCCGGTCGACGATGGCCGCCTGCGGGCGGCGCAAGAAGATCGCGCCAACTGGTTGAGCTACGGCCGCGACTACGCTAACCAGCGTTTCACGCCGCTACAGCAGATCAACCGGGAAAATGTCGGGAAGTTGGTGCCGCGCTGGATCTACCAGACCGGCACCGTCGCCACCTTTCAGGCGACGCCCTTGGTGGTGGATGGGGTCATGTACCTGTCGATGCCGTTCAACCACGTCGCGGCGATCGATGCCGCCACCGGGCGTGAACTGTGGCGCTACGAGCACCAGCGCAAAACCACGAAAATGTGCTGCGGTCCGGCCAGCCGGGGTGTTTCGGTGGCGTATGGCAAGGTCTTCATGGGCACGGTCGATGCCCGTCTGATTGCCCTCGACGCAAAGTCGGGCAAGATCGTCTGGGATGTCCCTCTGGCAATGGACACGGGGCCTTCCGAGCGGGGCGAGCAACTGGCGGCGGATGATGTCTTGCGCAAGCAGGCGACTACAGGCGCTACCGGGGTGGGGGCGAACATGGCTCCGCTCGTGATCAAGGGCAAAGTGATCATCGGCATTACCGGCGTCGGCTACGGCCTTCATCTGGAAGGCAAGCGACCGGGCGCGCCGCTGGGTGCCGTCGTCGGTTTCGCCGGCGAGTACGGGCGGCCGGGCTTTTATGCCGCCTTCGATGCGGAAACCGGGCGACAGGTCTGGCAGTTCGACACCATTGCCAAGACCGGCTGGGAAGGCGAGTTTCGCGGCACAACGCCCGATGGCGTGCCGCTCAATCGCGACATTGCCCGGGAAAAGCAGGCGCTGGCGAAATACCCCGAGGCGAGCAAGCATGGCGGCGGTTCGGCATGGACTACGCCGGCCTATGATCCAAAATCCAACACCCTTTTCGTCGGCATCGGCAACCCTTCGCCGCAGATGGACGACATTTCCCGTCCCGGCGACAACCTTTACACGGTAGCGCTGGCCGCACTGGATGCCGAAACCGGTGTGCTGAAGTGGTACTACCAGCAGGTGCCCCACGACGTCTGGGGCTACGACGTGGCCAGTCCGCCCGTGCTCTTTGATATTCCAGCGGCCGGTGGCAGTATTCCTGCGGTCGGCCAGGCGTCGAAGATGGGCTGGTTCTATGCGCACGACCGGCGTGACGGCAAACTGCTTTTCAAGTCCGATCCTTTCGTGCCGCAGATCAACCTGTTTGCCCACCCGACCCCCGAAGGCGTGCGCGTGGCGCCCGGTGCGCTCGGCGGGGCGAACTGGACTCCGGTGGCCTTCGATCCGTCATCCGGCTATGCCTTCGTCGCCGCATCCCACAGCCCGACCCGTTATTCGGTGCGGGAAATTCCCGCCGTCGACGGCAAGCCTGCCGTGCGCTACTCTTCCCTCGAGCCGATCGAAGAGCCCAACTGGGGCACGCTGACGGCGATTTCGACGCGCGAGCAGGGGCGCATCCGCTGGCAGAAAAAGATGGACCGGCCCATGGTCGGCGGCGTCGTCGCAACGGCCGGCGGGCTGATCTTCACAGGCGAGGGCGATGGCCATCTGAGCGCCTTCGACGCGGCGACCGGAGAGCGGCTCTGGCAATTCCAGTGCGGCGCCGGCGTCAATGCGCCGCCGGTCAGCTATGAGGTCGACGGGGTGCAGTATGTGGCGGTCGGCGCCGGCGGCAACGCGAACTTCGGCTTCAAGCAGGGCGGCGCCCTGGTGGTATTTGCCTTGCCCAAAACACGCTAACCAGCTTGCTTTAGAATCCGCGCTGAATTCGGGGATCTTTCAGACTCCTTCGTGCTCCAAGAGCATTCGGCATTTTGGCGAGGATTGAATATGTTGCGTTTGCGCGGTGTGCTTGGTGTTGCGGCGGCTTGTCTGATCGCTGCGGGGAATGCCTTGGCGGCGATGGGCGACGATCCCCTGCAGTCGCCGCAATGGACGGATCTCAAAGACCGCTATCTGGGCACTGCGAAGGTGGTTTTCGACCCGCGGGTGGCCGTTAGCGGACCCAAGGTTGCGGAAGACTCGATGAATGTCCCGGTCGGGATCCGGATAACGGGCCTGCCGGACGTGCGTCGTGTTTTGGTCATTGCCGACCTCAACCCGATCGTCAAGGTTCTTGAGTTTTCCTCGAAAGGGGCTATGCCGTCCCTGCATTTCCGCATGAAGCTGCAACAGGGCAGCCCGGTGCGTGCCATGGCGCAGACGGCAGATGGCGTCTGGCATGTAGGCGGGATATGGATCGATGCCAGCGGTGGTGGTTGCACCGCGCCGAGCGTCGGGCGCAGTTCTGCCAACTGGACCGAAACGCTTGGGCAGGTGCAGTCCCGAGTCTGGCAGGGGGAAGCGCAAAGCCGGGTCAAGCTCAGCATCATGCATCCGATGGACACCGGCCTTGCACCCGGTATTCCGGCCTTTTACATCGAACGGCTGTCCCTGCAGGATGCATCCGGGAAGGAGTGGATGACCATCGATACCTTCGAGCCGGTTTCCGAGAATCCCGTGTTCTCGTTTGATTTCAAGGGGTCACCACCGGCCGGTCTGACTCTGGTGGGTCGAGATAATAACGGCAACAGGATCAGCGCCAGGGTCGCCCAATGATCGCGGCCTCACTAAGGATTCTGGCCAGAGGCGTATTCGTCGCAGTGACGCTCGGTGCTTCGCTCCATTCGACGCATCTGGCTGCCGAGAGCCTCGACTATCGACTTGAACCGCGCAGGATCGCCGACGACACGTGGGTACTGATCGGCAAGACCGAAGACTTCAGTCGCAGCAACGGCGGCAATATCGTCAATACGGCTTTCGTGGTGACTACGGACGGTGTGGTGGTTGTCGACAGCGGTCCGTCCAGGCTCTATGCCGAGCAACTGCGCCGCGCCATCGCACGGATCACGCCGAAGCCGGTGATTCGCGTCTTCAATACGCACCATCATCCGGATCATTTTCTGGGCAATCAGGTATTTGCGGACGTACCTACGGCTGCCTTGGCCACTACCATTTCCGGCCAGAGGCAGGAAGGCGTCGCGTTTGTCGACAACGTCTACCGCCTTTCCGGCGACTGGATCAAGGGGACCGAGTCGACCCCGGCGCGCGAGACGGTGGGCGCCGGTGTCACGGCGATCGGCAACCACGAATTCGAGCTGATTGCCTTGTCCGGTCATACAGAAGGCGATCTGGTACTTTTTGATCGCAGCACCGGCGTTCTTTTCGCGGGCGATCTGGTGTTCTACAACCGCGCGCCCACGACGCCGCACGCGACCATGGCGCAGTGGTTTGCCGCGCTCGATCGGCTCGATGCAATCAGCTATCGCATGCTGGTGCCGGGGCATGGCGATCCGGTGAGCGACCGCCGCGCCGTCGAGCAGACCCGGCGCTACCTGCGCTGGGTGGAGCGCGCTTTGCGCGAGGCCGCAGAACGCGGGGATGAGATGGCGGAGGTGCTCGGCCTTGCAGTGCCGGCCGAGTTTTCCGCAATTCCTCTTTCGCGCGAAGAGTTCGCGCGATCCGTGGCCCACCTGTATCGGCGTTACGAGGCAGGGACCCTGGGCCGTCCGCAGTGAGGGATCGCACTCTTGGTTGAGCTAGACACTGTTTCATTCTGGAACAGTTGCCCGTATTTGGAGCAGGGGCCTCAACAAAAAATCGAGATCTGCCGAGCATTTGTCGCCTGAAATGTGTTTTTGCGGCTTTTCATTAGATCACTTTACCTGGCATTGCGATTGCTAGTATTATTTCGGCAGATGCGTGAGTGCGCATCCGATCAAACATTAATTCGAGGAGATAGACTTGATGAAACGTACTCTGATGTCGGTGCTGGTTGGAAGCGCAATTTTCACCATGGCGGCGGCACCCGCAATGTCGGCGGTCACCGACAAAGATATCGAAAACGATGCCAAGACCACCGGCGACATAGTGTCTTGG
>CAIZHL010000491.1 GCA_903932755.1 uncultured beta proteobacterium | reverse complement strand
GATTCAGGCGGCCTTGGGCCAATCGACCTTGGGCAGGTCTTTGGTGGCCTCATCCACCAGTTCCCTGGGATAGTCGAAGTCCTCGAGTTTTCCGGAGAGATAGCGGTCGTAGGAGGCCATATCGAAGTGGCCGTGTCCCGACAGGCAGAAGAGCAGGGTTTTGGGTTCCCCGGATTCCTTGCAGCGCAGCGCCTCGTCGATCACCGCCCGAATCGCGTGGCAGGATTCCGGCGCGGGGATGATGCCCTCGGCCTTGGCGAACTGGACGCCGGCGGCAAACGTGGCCACTTGCGGCACGGCCACGGCCTCGATCAGCTTCTCGTGGTACAGCTGGGACACCAGGGGGGATTCGCCGTGGTAGCGCAAACCGCCGGCATGGATGCCCGGCGGCATGAAATTGTGGCCCAGCGTGTACATCTTCATCAAGGGCGTGTAGCCCGAGGAATCGCCATAGTCGTAGGCATAGATGCCCTTGGTCATCGACGGGCAGGAAATCGGCTCGACACCGACCAGACGGACCTTCTTGCCGGCCGCGTTGTCGGCGAGGAAGGGGAAGGCGATGCCGCCGAAGTTCGAGCCGCCGCCGCAGGGGGCGAAGACCATGTCGGGATATTCGCCCACCATGGCCAGTTGTTTCTTGGCTTCGAGGCCGATCACCGTCTGGTGCAGCAGCACATGGTTGAGCACCGAGCCAAGCGTGTAGTTGGTGTCTGCGCGCGAAGCGGCTTCTTCGACCGCTTCCGAAATCGCCAGGCCGAGGCTGCCCATATTATTCGGGTCCCGGGCCAGGGCATCGCGGCCGGCCTGGGTCATGTTGGTCGGGCTGGGGAAGACGTTGCCGCCCCAGGTCTGCATCATCGAGCGTCGATAGGGCTTCTGCTCGTAGCTGATCTTCACCATGTAAATGCGGACTTCGATGCCGAACATCTGCCCGGCGAATGACACGGCCGAACCCCACTGGCCGGCACCGGTTTCCGTGGTGACGCGGGAGAAGCCGGCCTGCTTGTTGTAATAGGCCTGCGGCACCGAGGTGTTGGTCTTGTGCGAACCGGAGGGGCTGACGCCTTCGTACTTGTAGAAGATCTTGGCCGGCGTGCCGAGGAGCTTTTCCAGGCGGTGCGCGCGCATCAGGGGTGTCGGACGCCACAGCTTGTAAATCTCCCGCACCTCTTCCGGAATTTCAATCCAGCGTTCCGTGCTCATCTCCTGCTCGAGAATGTTCCCGGGAAAAATCTCCAGCATCTTCTCCGGGCCGACCGGATTGCCGTCCGGCCCCAGCGGCGGTAGCGGCGGATTCGGCATGTCGGCAACCACGTTGTACCAATGGGTCGGTATTTCCTTTTCATCAAGCATGATGCGGGTCTGGCTCATTTCCTGTTTCCTCGATAAATATTCCAGGGTGTCCGCCGGCTGCGACAGCTGTCATCGGGAGCCGGCAATCAGGTAATGGATACAGTACACTGTATGCAAAATTCTACGGCGATGTCAATCTTCTTCATCTGGTTATTTGCCATCTCGACTCGCGGTAAAAACGGAATTCCAATTCAAGCGTATTGTCCTCTGCCACGGGCACTATTTTGCACATCGTGATTGCGCGGCACAATCGGCGGGTAGCCAAAGTAGCGGCTGTCGGTCGATACGGCGACCCAGTCAGAACAGGGATGGAATACATCGATGCGTAACGACTCCGATTCAATTGTTGAAATCCTCCAACAATGGCGGGCAGCCGGCAAGGCGGCTGCGCTGGCGACGGTTGTCAGCACCTGGGGTTCCTCGCCGCGTCCCGAGGGCAGCCACCTCGCCGTCGATGAGGCCGGGCATTTTCTTGGCTCGGTTTCCGGCGGCTGCATCGAAGGCGCGGTGATCGACGCCGCGGCGCAGGTGATGGCCTCCGGACGACCGCAAATGCTGGAGTTCGGCGTCAGCGACGAACAGGCCTGGCAGGTCGGGCTGGCCTGCGGCGGCCGCGTGCAGGTTTTCGTCGAGCCGGTCGAATGAAGGTCGCCACGCTCGCCCGCATTGCCCTGGCGCAAAAGCAGCGTGAAGCCTTGGTCGTTGTCACGCGCCTGGCCGATGGCGTTCAGTGCGTGGTCGATGCGGCGGGCTGCCGCGGCGAACTGTCACTCGCGTCGCAGCAGGCGACCGAGGCCGCGAGCCTGCTCGCCGGCGGCCGCAGCGCATTGCTGGCCGGCGAGGAAAGATTGTTTGCGCGCGCCTACGTGCCGTCGCCGCGCCTCCTGATCGTCGGCGCCGTACATATCGCCCAGGCGCTGGCGCCGATGGCCGCGGCGGCCGGATTCGAAGTCATCGTCATCGATCCGCGCGGCGCGTTTGCTTCGGTCGAGCGCTTCCCCGGCGTGCAGCTCAGTGACGAATGGCCCGACGAAGCGCTGGCGCGCCTCGGGCTCGACGCCGCCACCGCGCTGGTGGCCTTGTCGCATGATCCGAAGCTCGACGATCCGGCGCTGGAACTGGCGCTGCCCAGCGCGTTGTTCTACATCGGCGCCCTGGGCAGCCGGCGCACGCACGAGAAGCGCCTCGAACGCCTGCGCGCCGCCGGCCTGGGCGACTTGACCGGCCGCATCCACTCGCCGATCGGGCTGGATCTGGGCGGCCGTGCGCCGGCCGAGATCGCGGTATCGATCCTGGCCGAAGTCATCCGGGTCCGCTACCGGGGCGAGCGCGTGGAAACAGGCTCGTGATCTTCGGCGAATTTCCGCTGGAGGAATGCGAAGGTCTGCTGCTGGCGCACAGCCTTCGCCACGCGGACGGCATTTTCAAAAAAGGCCGCCGTCTCGCCAGCGCCGACTTTTCCGCACTTGCTGCCGCAGGCATCGATAGGGTGCACGGCGCGCGGCTGGAGCCGGGCGACCTCGACGAGAACGCCGCGGCCGGAGCGGTGGCCGCCACGCTGACCGGCCCCGGCATCGCCGCGCGCGCGTCGCATGCCGGGCGCTGCAACCTCTACGCGACGCAACGCGGACTGGTCCGCATCGACGCCGCGACCATCGATCGCATCAATGCCGTCGACGAGGCCGTGACGGTAGCCACGCTGCCGCCGCTGGCGGCGGTGCGCGCCGGCGCCGTGGTCGCCACGGTGAAAGTCATCCCGCTGGCCGTGGGCGGCGGAGTTCTCGACGCGTGCCGGGCTGCAGTCGGCCGGGGCGATGCTGTGCAGCTGCTGCCTTTCCAGGCGCGGCGCGCGGCGCTGGTCGTCACCGAGCAGCCGGGCGAACCGGCGCGCACTTACGCGACGGCGGTGACCAGCAGCCGGCGCCGGCTGGAAGAACTTGGCTCCCACCTCGGCCTGGTGCAGCGCTGCGCGCATCGCAGCGCGGCCGTCACTACTGCACTGTACGAAGCAAAGGCCGCCGGTTGCTCGCTGATCCTGATTGCCGGCAGCACGGTGCCCAAGGATCGCGCCGACACGGTGCCGGCCGCCATCGTCGCCGCCGGCGGCGAGATCGTCCACTTCGGCATGCCGGTCGAGCCGGGCAACATGCTGCTGCTGGCGCGCCTGGGCGAGGTTCCCGTCATCATCCTGCCCGGCTGCGCGCGTTCGCGGCGCACGAACGGCCTCGACTGGGTGCTGCAACGCATGCTGGCCGGCTTGGCCGTGGGCCGCGCCGAGATCATGGCCATGGGCGTCGGCGGGCTGATCCGCAGCCCGGCCGAAGCCGAGGAAGACGAAACGGCGACGCAGCCGGAGCCGCAGCGCGTGCCGGCCGGTCGCCGCGTGGCGGCGCTGGTGCTGGCGGCCGGCAGCAGCCGGCGCATGGGCGGCGCCAACAAGCTGCTGCAGCCGGTGGGCGGCATCGCCATGCTGCGCCGCGCGGTGAATGCCGCGCTGGCCTCGCGCTGCACGCCGGTGCTGGTAGTCACCGGTGCCGACGCGGACGCAGCACAGGCCTGTCTCGGCGGGCTCGACGTGCAGTTCGTTCATAACCCGGACCACGCATCCGGCATGGCATCCTCGCTGCGCCGCGGGCTCGCGGCGCTGCCGGCGGATGCCGACGCGGCCGTGGTGCTGCTGGCCGACATGCCGCAGATCGACGGCGGCCACGTCGATCGCCTGCTCGCCGCCTTCGATCCGCGGCAGCCCAAAATCATCGCCCCGGTGAAGGACAGCCGGCGCGGCAACCCGATCCTCTGGCCACGCCAATTCTTCGCCGAGATGATGACCGTGGAAGGTGATGTCGGCGCCCGCGAGGTGCTGCAGCGCCACGCGTCGCAGGTCGAGGCGGTCGCCTTCGACGACGACGCGATTTTTGCCGACGTCGACACGCCGGCGGCGCTGGAACAGTTGAGCCGGCAATGAGCCAAACCGCCGCCAGCCTGCGCGCGCAATTCCCGCTGCTCGCCGCCGCGCCGGAACTGCATTACCTCGACAGCGCAGCCACCGCCCAGATCCACCGCGCGGCGCTGGATGCGGTGGTGGATCACGAAACCACCCGTCGCGCCAACGTCATGCGCGGCACCTATCGCCTTGCCGAAGCCGCCGACCTCGCTTACGAGAAAGCGCGGCAAAGCGCGGCGCGTTTCCTCAATGCCGGTTCCGCCGACGAGATCGTGTTCACGTCGGGTGCCACGGCATCGCTCAATCTTGTCGCCCACGCTTTCGGCAGCACGCTCAAGGCCGGCGACCGCGTGCTGGTTTCGATGGCCGAGCATCACAGCAATTTCGTGCCCTGGCAGATGCTGCGCGATCGCTGCAGCATCGAAATGGCGCTGATTCCGGTCGGCGCCGACGGGCGGCTCGAGCTCTCGCGCCTGCCCGAACTCATGGGCGATCGCTGTCGCCTGGTCGCCGTCACGCAGTGTTCCAACGTCACCGGCGCGTGGACGGATGTCGCCACCATCGTCGCCGCGGCACATAAGGTTGGTGCCAGAGTGCTGCTCGACGGAGCGCAAGGCGCACAGCACGGCCCGCAGGACGTGCAGGCGCTGGGCATCGATTTCTATGCATTCTCCGGCCACAAATGCTTTGGCCCGGGTGGCGTCGGCGTACTGTGGGGCAGGGCGGAGGCACTGGCGCAGCTGCCGCCCTTTCTAGGCGGCGGCGGCATGATCGGCGAAGTGACGCCGGTAGCCAGCACCTGGGCCGCGCCGCCGCAACGCTTCGAAGCCGGCACGCCGCCCATCGCGCAGGCCATCGGCCTCGCCGCCGCGCTGGACTGGATAATGAATCTCGACTGGGCCGCCATCCATGAACGGGAAGATGCGCTGTGCCGGCGTCTGATCGAAGGCCTGCTTCGCATCCCGGGCCTGCGCCTGCTCGGGCCGCAGGGCGGGGAACGCGCGCCCATCGTCGCCTTCGATATTCCCGGCCTGCATCCGCACGACATCTGCCAGGTACTCGATGCGCAACACCTGGCACTGCGCGGCGGCCACCATTGCGCCCAGCCGCTGCTGGCAGCCCTTGGCGTGGAGGTCTGCACCCGCGCCAGCATCGCGCTCTACAACGACGCGGGCGACATCGACGCGCTGCTGGACGGTCTCGACCGCGCGCGGCGGGAACTGGCATGAACACCGCCGACTCGCTCTACCAGGACGCCATCAAGCAGTTCGCCCAGGCCGCCCACGGTCACGGCACGCTGGAAGATGCCACGGGCGAGGCCAAACTGAACAACCCGTTGTGCGGCGATCGCGTGCGCATGCAGGTCGCGCTCGATGGCGGGCGCATTGTTGCGGTCGCTCACGAGACCAAAGGCTGCCTGCTCTGCCGTGCGGCGGCTTCACTGCTCGGGGCGCGCGCGGCGGGCATGGATGCCGCTGCGGTCGGCGCCGTCGGCGACGAACTCGAGGCCATGCTCAAGGATTCCGCGCCTGTCCCGGCGGCATGGCCCGAACTGGCGATGTTCGTCCCGGCGCGCGCCCACGCCAGCCGGCATCGCTGCGTGCTGCTGCCGTTTCGCGCCCTGCAGGAGGCGATGAATATAGTCGGCGCTGGCGCTACGGCGCCTGCGGCCGAATGAGACAAAGGAATACAAAGTGACCGCTGAAGCCGAACGCGAACTCGTGCATACCCGGCAGATCACCTGCCGCGCCTTCCGCCTGAAGAACGGCTGGCTGGAAATCGAAGCCACGCTAAACGACGAAAAGGGCCAGCAGGTGGCTTTCCGTTCGCGCCCGCCGGTGCAGCCGGGCTCCCGCATGCACAGCATGTCGCTGCTGCTGACGGTCGATGCCGATTTCCTGATCCGCGACGTCAGGGCGGCTACGCTGATCGCGCCCTGGACCATGTGCGGCGGCACCGACGACGCCTACCGCAAGCTGGTCGGCCTGCGCATCGGCCCCGGCTTTACGCAACAGATGAAGAAACTGGTCGGCGGCATCGAAGGCTGCACCCACGTCACCGAATTGCTGGCGCAGGCCGCCAACACCTATATGCAGGCCTCGTGGCCCGACCGCATCGCGCGGCAGATGGCGGTGGCCGACGACCCGCGACTATGGCCGGACCAAAGCGCGGTGGGCTTCGTCAACCATTGCCATGCCTGGCGCCAGGATGGCGCAACCCTGGCGCAGGAGTATCCCGAACTGGTGCCGCCGAAGGAGTAGGACGGGAAGTTCTTGCCGCGCGGGGGCGGCGGCAGGCCCGCCGTCGTCGTACACTCCGTGCTGGTGTACCATCTACAGACCGAACCCATGAACAAGTTTTCCACGCACTCGATGTCCATCAAATCATTGTGCCTGGCCGCCGCGCTTGCCGTGCTGGCCGCCTGCGGCGAATCCCCGGCGCCGGGTGCCGGTACGGCTGCGTCGGGCGCGGCCGCGAAACAAGCCTACCGGCCCGCCGGCCTGGCGGCGAAGGATGCGCCGCTGTTTGTCGCGGCGGCCGAAGGTGACGGCGCCAGGATCATGGATGCCATCGAGTCCGGAGCCGACATCACTGCCACCGATGCGCTCAAGCGCAACGCCGTTTTCATCGCCGCCTTCCACCGCCAGGCGACCGCCGCGAGCCTGCTGATCGAAGCGGGATGCGGCATCGATGCGCGGGATCTGAACGGCATGGCGCCGCTGCATGGCGCGGTCGTTGTCGGCGCCACGGACGTGGTGGGCATGCTGGTCACCAAGGGCGCCAACATCAATCTTGCCGACGCCAGCGGCCACACGCCGCTGCACCTGGCCGCGGCGACCGACCAGATGGCGATTGCGGAACTGCTGCTGCAGAACGGCGCCAATCCGAAGCTGCGCGCGGTGAGCGGGCTGACGCCGGCGGCACTGGCGGCACACAACGGGCACAGCGCGACGGCGGCGGCGATCAAGACCCGGCAGCTTGCACCGGCGCGCGCACCGGACCAGAAAGTCGGCGCTGGCGCCACGGCGACCGGGGCCCCGACGCCGCGTGGCGGCTAAGGCAGCGCCGCGGTTTGCCGCCATTGACCGCAGTCGCAACCGGACCTTCCCGCCGGCCGCTTTTCCCTGAGGTCTTGTAAGCTTCAACTTACTTGTTTCCATCCCTGTCCGCCATGTCCCAGCCCACCGAATCCCGCCAGACCGTCCGCGACCTGATTTCCTTCATCGACGCCAGCCCCAGCCCTTGGCACGCGGTGGCGAGCGCCGAGCAGCTCCTGCTGGCGCAGGGTTTCGAGCGGCTGGAGGAGGGCGCACGCTGGCAACTGGCGGCGGGCGGGCGTTATTACACGGTGCGCGGCGGAGCGTCGCTGATCGCCTTCGTCGCCGGCAGCCGGCCGCTGGCGGAAAGCGGCTTCCGCATCGTCGGCGCGCATACCGATTCGCCGGGCCTGCGCCTCAAGCCGCGCCCGGCCATCGCCGGCGACGGCCTGCTGCGCCTGGGCGTGGAAGTGTATGGCGGGCCGATCCTGGCCACCTTTGCCGACCGCGACCTGAGCCTCGCCGGGCGCGTCGTGCTGCGCACGGCGGCGGGGCCGCAGACACAGTTGCTGCGCTTCGAGCAGGCGCTGCTGCGTTTGCCCAACCTGGCGATCCACATGAACCGCGAGGTGAACGAGCAGGGTTTGAAACTCAACAAGCAGACCGAACTGCCGCTGATCCTGGGCCAGTTGGGCAAAGGTGAAGATGCCGAAGCCCGCCTGCGCAGCTTGCTGGCCGAGGCTGTCCAGTGCAAGGCAGGCGACCTGCTGAGCTGGGAACTGGCCGCCTACGACGTGCAGCCGGGCTGTCTGTGGGGTGCCGGCGGGGAGTTCATCGCCAGCCGCCAGCTCGACAATCTCGCCTCCTGCCATGCCGCGCTGACGGCGCTGACGGCCGTCGGGACGCCAACTGCGACCTGCGTCGCGGCCCTGTTCGATCACGAGGAAGTCGGCAGCGAGAGTGCGGCGGGCGCCGGCGGCAGCTTCGTCAGCGATGTGCTGGCGCGTGTCGGCCTGCAGGCGGGTCTCGATGCCGAGGACAGCCTGCGCGCTTTGGCGCGCAGTTTCTTCATCAGCGCCGACATGGCCCATGCCTGGAACCCGAATTTCCCGGCCGCCTACGAACCCGAGCACAAGGTACAGGTGAACGCCGGGCCGGTGATCAAGACCAACGCCAACCAGCGCTACAGCACCGGCGCGGAAACCGCGGCGCGCTTCATGGATCTGTGCGCGCAGGCCGGCGTGCCCTGCCAGCAGTATTCGCATCGCAGCGACCTCGGCTGCGGCAGCACCATCGGCCCGATCGTCGCCGCACGGCTGGGCATCGCCAGCGTCGATGTCGGTTCGCCGATGTGGGCGATGCACAGCGCGCGCGAAAGCGCCGGCGCGCATGACCACGCCTGGATGATCGCCGCCCTGGCGGCGGCCTACGCGAGTTGAGTTTTCCGCAATGAACACGGGAGGTTTGCCACATGGGTATTGATCCGCTGCCGCTGGATGCCGAATCCGTTCGAATTTTGTCCGGCGTGACCACCGCGACACTGACCACGGTGCTGCTGAAGAAGGGCGTGCGCACCGTCTGGATCCGCCATGCGCGGCCGCTGCAGGGCGCGCAGCAGCGCGTGGTCGGGCGCGCCTTCACGCTGCGCTTCGTGCCGGCGCGCGAAGACCTGGCGACGCCGGCCTCGTGGGCTTCGCCGATCTCGACGCGGGCGGCGATCGAGGCGATGCCTGCCGGCTGCATCGCCGTGGTCGATGCAATGGGCAATGCTGATGCCGGCATCTTCGGCGACATCCTCTGCTCGCGCATGCACAAGCGCGGTGTGGCCGCGCTGATCACCGACGGCGTGGTGCGCGACGTGGACGGGGTGATCGGCAGCGGACTGCCGGTCTGGTGCCAGGGTGTCGCCGCGCCGCCGTCCGTGGCGGCGCTGACTTTCGTCGGCTGGCAGGAACCGGTCGGCTGCGGCGGCGTTGCCGTGATTCCCAATGACGTGGTGGTGGCGGATGCCGATGGCGCCGTGGTGATTCCCGCCGCGCTGCTGGCCGAAGTGATGGCCGAGTCGGTCGAGCAGGAGCGCATGGAGGCCTGGATCCTGACCGAGATCGCCGCCGGCATGCCTTTGCCCGGCCTCTACCCGCCCAACGCGGAAACCCGCGCCCGTTATGAGTCCTGGGCGGCGACGCAGCGCTGATACGCAGCCAGCTTGAACACGACGGCCGCCCTATCGCCGTCATCCCGGGCTTGACCCGGGATCCAGAAACAGCGGCCG
>CAIZHL010000490.1 GCA_903932755.1 uncultured beta proteobacterium | reverse complement strand
GACGAGGAGATTATCCGTCGCTTGAGCGGTCGCCGCGTTCATCCCGGTTCCGGGCGCTCCTATCACCTCGTGTTCAATCCGCCCAAAGTTGAAGGGAAGGACGACATTACCGGGGAGGCGCTGATTCAGCGCGATGATGACAAGGAGGATACGGTCAAGAAGCGTTTGTCCATTTATCACAGCCAGACACAGCCGCTTATCGAGTACTACTCGAAGTGGTCCGCCACGGGCGCCAAGGGCGCACCAAAGCATCGCAAGGTTTCCGGAATCGGTTCGCTTGAGTCCATCAAGAGCGCGGTCTTTGCCGCACTGAACTGACGACGCGACATACCTTGGTTTTGGACCCTGATCAGGAGTCACCATGCCCAGTCACATCCGACGCATAGCTGTTTGCACAGGTGGCGGTGATGCCCCCGGCCTAAATGCCGTCATACGGGCGGTGGCGATTGCCGCAGCCAATCGGGGCTGGGAGTGCTATGGCATCCGCGATGGTTTCAACGGCATATTGTTTCCTGAGCGCTACCCGGACGGAGGCGTGTTTCGCCTGACGCGGGAAAGAGTCCGTGGCATCGGGCATTTGGGCGGCACCATGCTGGGCACCACGAACAAGGGCAATCCACTTCATTTTCCGATGAAAATGCCCGATGGCACGACCAGGGACACGGATCTTTCTGGCGAGATTCTCGAGTATTTTGCTCGCAAGGAGATCGACGCACTGGTTTCGATCGGTGGCGACGGTTCGCTGACCATTGCCAATGCGCTGCATCAGAAGGGGCTGCGAGTCGTCGGCGTACCCAAGACGATCGACAACGACCTCGACAAGACCTTCACTACTTTCGGCTTCGACACGGCAGTGGCATTTGCCACGGAGTGCCTGGATCGCTTGCACAGTACCGCCGAAAGCCACCAGCGGGTAATGGTAGTCGAGGTCATGGGGCGCTATGCCGGCTGGATCGCGCTTCACGCCGGCATCGCCGGCAGCGCGCACGCCATACTTATCCCCGAGATTCCCTTTGATGTGGATAAGGTGGCCGCCAAGATCCGCGCCCGCGATGCCGAGGGAAGAATGTATTCGCTGGTGATGGTCGCCGAGGGCGCGGAGCCGATCCATGGCCACCGGGAAATACTTGCTCCTGCCGAAATTGGTCATGCCGAGCGTTTGGGGGGCGTCGGCGAACGGGTCGCCAAGGTCCTCGGTGATCGCACCGGCAAGGACGTCCGGGTGGTTGTGCTGGGCCATCTGCTGCGCGGGGGCAGTCCGACGTCTTTCGATCGCCTGGCCGCCATGCGCTTTGGCACCGCCGCCGTCAGGGCTCTTGACGAAGGGCAATCCGGGATAATGGTGGCCCTCGGCTTTCCCAACGTGAATTATGTGGCGCTGGAAGAGGTGGCGGGTCGCATGAAGGGCGTGCCAATTGACAGCGACACCCTGCAGACCGGCCGGGACGTGGGAATATGCTTTGGTGATTGATGTCTGAGTCAATCGACCCGGGCATTTTCCTTTGCCCCGACGCGGATATCTATTTTCCGGAATTCAGGATTTTGTCGACCTTGTTGAGTCGCAGGCGGTAGGCATCCGGCATTCCGGAACCCAGCAAGGGACGCAGATAGAGGCGGAAGGCGTCGGTGACATCAGTACCGTTGGCGGCGATGAATTCGTCTTCCATGATCCGCGTCTTCCCGGCCACGCTCTCCAGCGGAACCAGTTGATAATCCACGGAATAAAAGCCGGTACGCTTGATCGCGACGGAGCCGTCGCGATCGCCCCACATCGCGTACTGCACGGCTTTCTCCCCGACTTCGCGCGCCTCGCGCTGGTCGACATCCGAAACGCAGCCCATGAATGAGCGCTGCAAATAGCCGAAGGTATCGCCGCGTACCCGCTTGATGCCGAGTTTGCCTTTGATTTCGTTGCACAGCAGGTCAGCCAGCGCGCCTGTACCCGAAAGCTGGATGTTGCCGTGGGCATCGCGTTCCACCTGGCTGGTCAGTTGCGAAATTATCGGCGTGCCCTGCTTGTCATGGATGCCTTCGGATGCGGCGATCACACAGCGTCCGTATTTCTCATAGGTGTTCTTGACGTCCCCCAAAAATTTGTCGACCTCAAAGACACGTTCCGGCAGGTAAATCAGGTGCGGGCCATCATCCGGAAACTTCTTGCCGAGCGCTGAGGCGGCGGTCAGAAAGTCCGCGTGTCGCCCCATCACCACGGCAAGATATACGCCGGGCAAGGCGGCGTTGTCCAGGTTTGCGCCCATGAAGGCTTGTGCGACAAAACGGGCGGCTGACGGAAACCCCGGCGTGTGATCATTGCCGACAAGGTCGTTGTCGATGGTCTTCGGGATGTGGATGCAGCGCAGCGAGTAATTGGCACGTCGTGCTTCTTCGCTGACGATTCGAACCGTGTCGGAAGAATCGTTGCCGCCGATGTAGAAAAAATAGCCGATACCGTGCGCCTTGAGCACTTCAAATATCTCATGGCAATATTTCAGATCCGGCTTGTCGCGAGTGGATCCCAGCGCCGAAGACGGTGTATTGGCGACCATTTCGATGTTATGGCTGGTCTCCTGGGTGAGGTCCAGGAAATCTTCGTTGATGATGCCCGACACACCGTGATAGGCGCCATAAACCAGTTCGACGTTGCGGAACTTGCGCGCTTCGAGGGCGACACCGGCCATCGACTGATTGATAACGGCGGTTGGTCCACCGCCCTGAGCGACTAAAACCTTCCCCTGCGGCATGATCTTTTGCTCCTTTCTGGTTGAAGACCCGGATGACGGGTGCACTGTCAGCCGTCTGCCCACTGTCGTTGCTGGCATTCTACTCAGCCGACATCCGCGCGCTTGATTCGGTCAACAGGAAATTGTTTGGCTGCCCCTGCTGGGCTGAGTCGCCATGAGTCCTATCCTGATGTTTCGCATCCCAGCCCCGGCACGGTGGGCAAACAAAAAATCATTAAATTTCAAGCAATAGAGCCGTTCGGCGGCCCGTTGCGAGCGATACTTGTCGTGATAAAATCACCTGTTTAGTCCATTAAACAAACGGGGGAACTATGTCAGCAGGACTGATGTTTGCACTGGTCTGCGCGGTGGCGGCTATCGCTTACGGCTGGATCATGAGCCAGTGGATTCTGGCGCAACCGGCGGGTAATGACCGCATGAAGGAAATTGCGGCGGCCATTCAGGAAGGCGCCCAGGCTTATCTGAACCGCCAATACACTACGATCGGCATCGTCGGTGCCGTGCTTGCCGTGCTGATCCTGGTGTTTCTCGGGGCAAAGACGGCCATCGGTTTCGTGATTGGCGCCGTATTGTCCGGCGCTGCCGGCTACATCGGCATGAACGTTTC
>CAIZHL010000489.1 GCA_903932755.1 uncultured beta proteobacterium | reverse complement strand
CCGGCGTGCTGGCCGCCAATGGCGGGTGCCAGCACGGCGGGGACATTGGACATGGTCTTGGCCCAGTCACGATTGCCGACGCCGTTCAGGCCGTGACAACCGACACAGGCGGCGATGACGTCCGGGCGCCCTTTGCCCTTGAAGAAAATCTTTTCGCCCTGGGCCAGCAATTCGGTGTTCTGGGCCTTGTTGGGCTGCACCTTCTGGCTGGAGAACCAGGCTGCGATATCGGCCATATCGACTTCCGCAACGGCCTGCGCCTGCGGGCTCATCACGTCATTGTTGCGCCGGCCGGCCTTGAAATCGTGGAGGGATTTAGTGATGTATTCGGGGACCTGGCCGGCGAGCTTGGGCGCCTTCAGGGCGGCGAAGATTTCCGCCGGGCTGTTGCCGTCGGCACCATGGCAGGCACCGCAGGCCGCAGCTTTTTGCTGGCCGGCGGCGGCATTGCCGGCAGGCTTTCCGGCAGCGACGGAAACGCTGGCCAGAGTCGCGCAGGCGAGCGCGGCAAGCACGTGCTTGATAGTCATTTTTCTTGATTCCCCTTGAATCGGGTTGCGAAAATGGCCGAACCTTGAAATAATCCGGCGCAGTTGATTTAGGTCAATTATGTTTTAACATTGTGCAACTGGCAACCGTCGCGGTGAATTTTTTCCTCGCGCCAGAATGAAAATACAGGGAGAAGCAATGGCGTACGACGCCCATCACGCGGAAGGACATGCCCACGCCCACTGGGATACCAGTGTCTGGCCCTTCGTCATCAGCTTCGGCATCCTGTTTCTGGCCGTCGCGTTTTCCCTGCATTTCGTCTATCACAGCAGTTTTGCCGCAATTCTCTCGCTGGGGCTGGCGTTCCCGATGATCATTGCCGGCGTGGCCGGCTGGACCAGCGAAGCGATGGGCAAGGGCGAGGGCCTGTCCTTCGGCGCCATGGGCTGGTTCATCCTGGCCGAGGCGATGATCTTCATCTCCTTTTTCGTCGCCTACTGGTACACCAAGCTGCACGTCGAGGTCTGGCCGCCCGCCGGAAACATAGAGTTGCCCAAGGTGATGCCGCTGGTGATGACTTTCGTCCTGGTGGCTTCCTCGCTGACGATCCACTACGCCGAGCACCTCCTGCATCTGGGCAACAAGGCCGGCTTTCGCACCTGGTACCTGCTGACCATGGTGCTTGGCGCCATCTTTCTCGGCATGTCGATCTACGAGTGGTCGCATCTGATCGGCGCCGGCTTCACCATCAGCACCAATGCGTTCAGCACCATATTCTTCTCCGTCACCGGCCTGCACGGCTCCCACGTGGTCGTCGGCCTGGCCATTTTCATGGCCGGCCTGCCGTCCGTGCTGCGCGGCACCGACATCGATGAAGGCTTCATGCGTACCGCCGGGCTGTACTGGCATTTCGTAGACATCATTTGGTTCTTCGTCGTTTCGCAAATCTATTACTGGTAATCACGACGGCGGCTGTCAGTGTCTGCGTGATGCCCGGCATCGCCCGGGCGGTCAGCGAGCCGACGCGAAACAGTGCACCGGATTCGTCGATCATGCAGATCGACGAGCCGCGGTTTCTGGGCAATCGGCTGCAGCGGGAAACCGTGCTGACGGACACGGAAGGGCGAAATTTCCGTGTCGCCGAAATGATGGGCAAGCCGCTGATTTTGCTGTTGTCTTACTACGGCTGCGACGGAACCTGTCCGGCCATGAATGCGGAACTGGCGAAAGTGCTGGAAAAGGTCGGGCGCTTCAAGCTTGGCAAGGATTACAGGGTGCTGACCGTATCCTTCGACAAGCGGGATACGCCGGCAACGGCAAAGCAGTTCCTCGCCAATGCGGCGGGGGTGCCGGAGGCGATGCGGGACGGCTGGCGGCACGCGGTGCTGCAAGGCGGGGATGTGCAGGGATTTGCGGGGGAAGTGGGGTTTCGCTTCTTCTGGTCGGATGCGGCAAAGGCGTTTCTGCATCCGAACGTGCTGGTGTTTCTGACGCCTGAAGGACGCGTTGCCCGCTACATCTACGGCACGCGAATGGATGTTCGGACGATTGAACTGGCGATCACCGACGCCGATTGGGAGCGGATTTCCAATTCGACGGCGGTGTTCGACATATTTACCGGTGCCTGCTTCAGCTACAACTATGCCGAAGGCAGGTACCAATGGAATTACTCGCTGCTGGCCGGTGTCGGCTCGCTGCTCCTGGGCCTGGTGTCGATGGGGGCGGGGGCGTTGATCTACCGCAGGCGCATGTCGCGCCGGGGGGCGAAGCGGAATTGAAGGTACGAAAGGGGAGGCAGGGCATGCATAAGCAACAAGTCAAAGGCACGATACGACGGACATTGACCGCAGTCTGCGGCTCGATGCTGGCCGCATCCTCGTGGGCTGCCGGCGTGGCGCAGTCCGCAGTGCCGAAAATCAACGACCCGGCACGCGGCTGGGACAGCCTCTGGCACGAGGTGATCGTCGATATCACGATCATCGGCATCCTGTTCGCCGTGGTGACGGCCTGGTTCGTGTTTTCCTCGCGGCGTACCGCCGACAATCAGGTGGGAGCGTCGCCCAAGCTGACGGCCGCGTCCGCCGTCGGCTGGACGGTCCTGCCCATCTTCATCTTCCTCTCCATCGACCTTTACACGGCAGCCAACGGTTGGGTGCTGTGGAACCATTACCGCGACGTTCCCGCCGACCGCCTCGAGGTCAAGCTGGAGTCCGGGATGTACAGCTGGGACTACACCTACCCCAACGGCGTCCGCACCCAAAACGAATTGATCGTTCCCGCCGGCAAGCCGGTGCTGCTGCGCATGACCAGCCGCGACACCCTGCACAGCCACTACATTCCCGATTTCCGCGTCAAGGAAGACTCGATGCCGGGCCGCGTCACCTACCTGTGGTTCTATCCGACCAAGCCCGGCGAGCACCTCGTCACCTGCGCCGAATACTGCGGCGTCATGCACAGCTACATGGCGGGTCGCGTCATCGTCAAATCGGCCGATGAATACGCCGCATGGATGAAGCAGGAAGAGACACAACTCGCCGCCGCCAATGCCCCGGCCGAAGCCGGCACCCCCGCCGCCAAGCCCGCTGCCAAGCCCAAGAAGACCTGAGGGAGAAGTAGAAGATGAATCTCAAGGAATGGATTTTTACCACCGACCACAAGCGGGTCGGCATCCTGTATCTGATCGGCTCGCTCGCGGCCTTCGCCGTCGCCGGCATCATGGCCCTGCTGATGCGCGCGGAACTGTCCACGATCGGACCGACCATCACCGCCAATCCGACGAACTACAACGTCTGGCTTTACACCCACGGCGCGGTGATGATCCTCGGCTTCCAGATACCGGCGCTGACCGGCTTCTTCGCCAACTTCTGCATCCCGCTGATGATCGGCGCCAAGGACGTCGCCTTCCCCCGCGTCAATGCGCTGTCGGTCTGGCTCTTCTACGTCGGCGTGATCCTGGCGCTGATGACCTTCTTCATCCCCGATCCTCCCGACATCATGTGGACCGGCTACCCGCCCTACTCGACGATCACCACCGGCAACACGGCGATGTATTCCTTCACGGTGCTGATCCTGGGTTTCGCCTCGATCATCGGCGGCGTGAACTTCCTCACCACTGTGGCCTACATGCGCGCGCCGGGGATCACCCTGAACAAGCTCAACATCTTCGTCTGGTGCACCCTCGGCGCCTTCGTCCTCCAGCTCATCTTCGTTCCGGTGCTGGGCACGGCGGTGTCGCTGATCAGCATGGACAAGTATCTGGGTACGAACTTCTTCGATCCGGCCAAGGGCGGCGACGTGCTGACCTACCAGAACCTGTTCTGGTTCTATTCCCATCCGGCCGTTTACGTGATTTTCCTGCCCTTCATCGGCGTGGTGTTCGAAGTGATTTCCTCCCATGCCCGGAGTGCGGTGTTCAACTACAAGATGGTGGTCTATGGCGGCATCGGCGGCATCGTCCTGCTGGCCGGCGAGGTATGGGTGCATCACCTTTACGTGTCCGGCATGGCCGACTGGCTGCGCATCGGGCAGATGGTGACGACGCTGATGATCTCGATCCCGGTCGGTCTGATGATGATCAGCCTGGTGGGAACCCTGTACAAGAGTTCGATCGCCTTCACCACGCCCATGCTCTATGCGCTGGGTGTCGTCTTCCTGTTCCTGATTGGCGGCCTGACCGGCATTCCGCTGGCCGTGCCCTCGCTGACCCTGGCGGTGTCCGACACCTACTACGTGGTCGGCCATTTCCATTACGTGATGGCGGTTGCCGGCACCTTCTCGATCTTTGCCGGCATTTACCACTGGTTTCCCAAGTTCTCGGGCCGCATGTACAACGAGTTCTGGGGCAAGGTGGGTTTCTGGCTGACCTTCATCGGCAGCAACGTCGTGTTCTGGACCATGATGGACATCGGCGTCGAGGGTATGCCGCGCCGCTATTACGACTACGCCCACTTCCCGCAGTTCGAGTCCGCACATCAACTGATGACGGCGGGTGCCGTGGTTCTCGGTGTGGGATTTGCGATTGCCGTGCTGAACTGGATCATCGGTGCCATCAAGGGGCCGCTGGCCGGCGACAATCCCTGGGGCTCGCCGTCGCTGGAGTGGACCACCGTTTCGCCGCCGCCGCATGGCAACTGGCCGACCCCGCCTTCCGTTGCGGACGACTGGCATCCTTACGCTTACAAGAAAGGCTGAACCGAATGGCGTGCCAGCAAGGCGCCTCGCCGCAGCGGGACGCCTTGGCTTCCTGCCCCCGGAGTCCTTCGGGCGGCGCTGTTCACGGGCTCGGGTGCCGGCATGAAATCAGGCTTGGGACAATGGTTTTTGGTGGTCGGGCTTTCGCTGGTTCTTGCGGGCAGCTACCTGACCTGGCGCAGCCTGGGCAGCGGACCCGTCCCCGCCGGGGAGGTGCCCAGCGTCACCGAGTTTCGGGACGATGCGTCGCTCCCCGCCTTCGCCTTGCAGGGCCCGCGCGGGAAATTCGGCAATGCCGATCTGGTCGGGCGCTGGAGCTTCGTCTTCTTCGGCTACACCCAGTGCCCGGACATCTGTCCGACGGCGCTCAGCCTGATGAAGGATGTCAAGGCAAGCCTTGCGGCAAGCGTTGCCGTAGCGCCAGCGCCGACTTTTCAGGTGGTCTTCGTTTCCGTCGACCCGCGCCGCGACACCCCGCAGCTGCTTGCCGAATACATGGCGGCTTTCGACCCATCCTTCATCGGCATCAGCGGCGAGGATGCGGCATTGTTGCCACTGGCCAAATCGCTGGGTGTCTATTACCGGCGCAACGACCTTACGGATGCGCGCAATTACACCGTCGACCATTCGGCGGCGATTTACCTCATCGATCCCAGGGGAAGGCTGGCGGCGGTTTTTTCCCCGCCGCAGGAGGCGGCGAAAATGGCCGCCAACTTCCGCAGGATTGCGGGGCGCTAGCGGCACTATTACCGGCTGCCCGGCTTCGGCCGGATGATAGACTTCCCGCCTGTTATCAGGCACAACCAGGCATCGGCTGAACGTGAAATCCACCACACTCAAACTCCAGACTGGCCCCGACCGGTTGCGCCATTACTTTCAGCTGACCAAGCCGCGCGTGGTATCGCTGATCGTGTTTTGCGCGGTGATCGGCATGTTTCTCGCCGTGCCGGGCATGGTGCCCTGGCGCATCCTGGTGGCCGGCACGCTGGGCATCGCGCTGGTCGCCGGCGCGGCGGCGGCGGCGAACTGCCTGATCGAACAGAAGATCGATGCCTTGATGGCGCGCACGCGCGGCCGGCCGCTGCCGCAGGGCGAGGTCAATTCGCTGGAGACCCTGCTGTTCTCGGGCCTGATCGGCGGCAGCGGACTCTTCCTCCTCTACACCTGGGTGAATCCCTTCACCATGTGGCTGACCTTTGCCACCTTCGTCGGCTATGCGGTGATCTACACCATTTTCCTCAAGCCCAATACCTCGCAGAACATCGTCATCGGCGGCGCATCCGGTGCCATGCCGCCGGTGCTCGGCTGGGCGGCGGTGACCGGCGACGCGCCGGGCGAAGCCTGGCTGCTGTTCCTGATCATTTTCGTATGGACCCCGCCGCATTTCTGGTCGCTGGCCCTGTACCGCACCAAGGAGTACGCCGCGGCCGGACTGCCGATGCTGCCGGTGACCCACGGCGCCGAATACACCCGGCGCCACGTGTTCCTGTACACCGTCGGCCTGACGCTGATCACCCTCGTACCCTATGTCATCGGGATGGCGGGCTGGTTCTACCTGACGTCCGCCGTGCTGCTTGACACCATCTTCCTCGGCTACGCCTGGCTGATCTGGAAGGATTATTCGGATGCCGTGGCACGCATCACTTTCCGCTGGTCGATCATGTATCTCGCGCTGTTGTTCGCCGCGCTGCTGGTCGATCACTACCTGCCGCCCTGGTAAGCGGATAGCACGCAGCACAAAAACAAAGGGCAGCCGCTTGTCGCGGGCTGCCCTTTTCGTTTTGGCGGGGGACGCCGGGGTCGCCTATGCCGCGAGCTTGCCCTTCATCTTCTGCATG
>CAIZHL010000488.1 GCA_903932755.1 uncultured beta proteobacterium | reverse complement strand
GGCTACATGAACACCGGCGTGCAGCGCAGTTCGGCCACGCCCTCGGCGGCGCGCACGGCCACCACCATGCCGCTCGGGCCCGAGCCGGGCAACCCGTTCGGCCAGGGCAAGTTCGTCCCGGCCATCGCCATGGCGCACGAGATCCCCTACGTCGCCACCGCCACCGTGGCCGACCTGCGCGACCTGGAAAACAAGGTCACCAAGGCCATGAGCATCCGCGGCGCGCGCTATATCCATATCCTGGTGCCCTGTCCTCTGGGCTGGGGTGCGGCCTCACAGGACACCATCCTGTTGGCCCGCCTGGCCAAGGAAACCGGCATCTTCCCGGTGTTCGAGGCCGAGTACGGCGAACTAAAGTCGGCGCTGGCGATACGGCGGCCGCAGCCGGTGGAGGCCTACCTGAAACTGCAAAAGCGCTTCGCCCATCTGTTCGGCAAGAATCCCGCCGTCGAAACCATCGCCCGCATCCAGGCCCAGGCGGACAAGAACATCCGCAGATATGGATTGCTTGCCAAGGAGGCCGCGTGATGCAAAAACCTTTCGCCATAACGCTCAACCCCGGCTCTTCGCTGGCCAACCACACCGGTTCCTGGCGCACCTCGCGTCCGGTCTACCTCGACCGCCTGCCGCCCTGCAACAACCAGTGCCCCGCCGGCGAAGACATCCAGGGCTGGCTGTTCCATGCCGAATCCGGCAACTACGAGGCCGCCTGGCGCCACCTGACGCGCGACAACCCCTTCGCCGCGATCATGGGCCGCGTCTGCTACCACACCTGTGAGTCGGCCTGTAACCGCGGCAAGATCGACGAGGCCGTCGGCATCAATTCCGTGGAGCGCTTCCTCGGCGACGAAGCCGTCAAGCGCGGCTGGAAGTTCGCGGCACCCGCCAAAGAATCCGGCAAGAAGGTGCTGATCGTCGGCGCCGGCCCCTCGGGCATGTCGGCCGCCTACCACCTGCGCGCGCTGGGTCACGCCGTTACCGTAATGGATGCCGGCCCCTACATGGGCGGCATGATGCGCTTCGGCATCCCCAAGTACCGCCTGCCGCGTGAAGTGCTCGACGCCGAGATGCAGCGCATCGTCGACATGGGCGTCACGGTCAAGCTCAACAGCAAGGTCGACAACATCCTCGAACAGATGAAATCAGGATCGTTCGACGCCGCCTTCCTCGCCGTCGGCGCCCACATCGGCAAGCGCGCCATGATCCCTTCGGGCGATGCGGCCAAGATCGTCGACGCGATCTCGGTGTTGCGCAGCATGGAAGGCGAGGACAAGCCCATGCTCGGCCGCCGCGTGGTGGTCTATGGCGGCGGCAATACGGCGATCGACGTCGCGCGCTCGGTCAAGCGCATGGGCGCCGAGCCGATCATCGTCTACCGCCGCACCCGCGACAAGGCGCCGGCCCACGATTTCGAGATCGAGGAGGCGCTGCAGGAAGGCGTCATGGTCAAGTGGCTGTCGACCATCAAACAGGCCGGCGACAAAGAGATCACCATCGAAAAGATGGCGCTCGACGACAAGGGTTTCCCGCAGCCGACCGGTGAGTTCGAGACGCTGGAAGCCGACTCCGTGGTGCTGGCCCTCGGCCAGGACGTCGACCTGGGCCTGCTCAATGGCGTGCCCGGACTCGAAGTCGCCGACGGCGTGGTCAAGGTCGCGCCGAACATGATGACGGGCCACCCCGGCATCTTCGCCGGCGGCGACATGGTGCCGGCGGAGCGCAACGTCACCGTTGCCGTCGGCCACGGCAAGAAGGCGGCGAGGAACATCGACGCCTGGCTGCGCGGCGAAAGCCACGTGCAGCCGGCCAAGCACGAAATCGCCCAGTTCGAGAAACTCAATCCCTGGTACTACGCCGACGCGCCGAAGACGGTCAGGCCGATGCTCGACATCATCCGCCGCCAATCGACCTTCGAGGAAGTGCAGGGCGGGCTGGACGAAAGCACGGCGCTGTTCGAGGCGCGGCGCTGCCTCTCTTGCGGCAACTGCTTCGAATGCGACAACTGCTACGGCGTCTGCCCCGACAACGCCGTGATCAAGCTCGGCCCCGGCAAGCGTTTCCAGTTCAACTACGACTACTGCAAAGGCTGCGGCATGTGCGTCGCCGAATGTCCCTGCGGCGCGATCAAGATGGAAGCGGAGGAGATCTAGGGAGAGTCGGCGCCGGGCGTAACGGGGGCTTCGCAGAGCACTGCTCTGCGAAATTGCCGTCGCGCCAGCGCCGACTTTTTATGTGACCAGCCGGATCGGCTCCAGTACATCGCCTTGCGGCAGCACCCGCCCGATGCGCACCGCGCGCGGGTAGCCTGCGCCGCGCAGTTCGGCGAGGCAGGCTTCGACCTGGTCCGCAGGTACGCTGGCGAGCAGGCCGCCGGCGGTTTGCGGGTCGAACAGCAGCGGGTAGTTCGGGTGCGTCATTGCCTCTTCCTGGTTGCGCAGGGCGCGTCGCAGTCTCAGGTTGGCCGGCTGCAGCGAACTGAGGACGCCCGCCGCGACACACTCGGCGGCGCCGTCGAGCAGCGGCAGCGCGGCGAGGTCGAGTTCGGCATCGACGCCCGCAGGCCTGGTCATCTCGACCAGGTGGCCGAGCAGGCCGAAGCCGGTGAGGTCGGTGCAGGCCGTGGCGCCGTGCGCGATCAGGCAGGGCATGGCGGCGCGGTTTGAAACTTGCATCGAATCCAGCGCGGCGTCGATCCACCGCCCGCGCGCTTTCAGCAGCTTGTGCGCGGCGAACAGGGTGCCGGTGCCGATCGGTTTGGTCAGGATCAATACGTCGCCGGGGCGCATGCCGCCCTTGGTCAGCACGCCGGCCAGGCGCTCGTCGATCAGGCCGTTGATGGCGAAGCCCAGCGCCAGTTCGCTACCCTCCCCGGTGTGGCCGCCGACCAGGGCGCAGCCGGCCTCGTTGAGGACCGAGACGGCGCCGGCCATCATCTGGAACACGGTGTCCTCGACCTTGGCTTCCAGCCCCGGCGGCACGGTGGCGATGGCGGTGGCCGACTGCGCCTCGGCGCCCATGGCGAAGATATCGCCCAGGGAATGGTTGGCGGCAATGCGGCCGAAGATCCACGGGTCGTCGATGAAGGCGCGGAAGAAATCGACGGTATGCACCATGGCCTTGCCCGCCGGTACGCGCAGCACGGCGGCGTCGTCCGGCGCATGCAGGCCGATCAGCACGTCGTCGCGTTCAAGGGGTTGTATGCCGGCCAGCGCGCGCGACAGCACCGAGGCGCCGACCTTGGCGCCGCAGCCGCCGCAACGCATGGCGATGGCGGAGATGGCCTGCGCCTGCTCCTCCGCAGCGAGCGGCACGGCCCCCGCCGCCGGCGCCCTGGCAGCCATCGGCTCCAGCTCGGTGAACTTGCGCATGAAGCGGCGATCGATCCAGTCCTTCCAGCGCCAGAGCAGGTCGCCACGGGCGTAGAGCGCGCCGCGCGAAGCCACGGCGTGGCGGTCACCGGTGCTGATCAGGGCCAGCCAGTGCCGTTGCGGACGATAGGCGAGCAAGCTCTCGCCGGTGAAAATGCGGCGCAGGTTTTCCGCCAGCGGGCGGGCCATGCGCACGGCGAACACGCTGGCCTTTTCCAGCGGCCGGTCGACCATCGCGGCACAGTCGCCGGCGGCGAAGATCAGCGGATCGGTTTCGCTTTGCAGGGTGTCGCCGACGCGGATGAAGCCGTCGGCATCGAGCGCCAGCCCGGTCTCGCGCAGCCATGCCGCACCGCCGGCCTGGGTGACCCAGACGATCTCGTCGGCGGCCAGCACGGCGCCGGTGCGGGTTTGCAGGCGGCCGGCGTCGACCCGCGTCACTTCGGCATCGCGATGCACCGTCACGCCGCGCGCGGCGAGCACGCCTTCGAAGGCGCGACGTACGGCGGCATTGTGCGTGGCCAGGATCTGCGCGTCGGCGGAAAAGAGGTGGAAGCGCGGCTCGTCCGCGCTGCGCCCCAGCGCGGCGAGTTCCGCGCGCAGGCGGTATTGCATCGCCAGCAGCAACTCGACGCCGCCCGCCCCGGCGCCGACCACTGCGATCGTGGTGGCGCCGGCGTGGCCGCGGACGCGGTCGAGCAGCGCCAGCCAGCGTTCGTTGAAGCGGCGGATCGGCTTCACCGGCACCGCGTTTTCCCCGGCGCCGGCGATGAGCGCGAGCTGAGGCGTGGAACCGATGTTGATCGACAGCGCGTCGTAGGCGACCGGCGGGCGGCTGCGGCAGATCACCTTGCGCGTGGCGCGGTCGATGCCGGTCACTTCGTCGCGGTAATAGCGCGCACCGGCGAACTCCGCCAGTCGACGCAGGTCGATATGCACCTCGTCGAAGCTGTAATGCCCGGCGATGTAGCCGGGCAACATGCCCGAGTAGGGCGTATCGGTGTCGGTGCAGATCAGCGTCAGGCGCACGCCGGGCAGCGGCCGCATGGCGAACATGTGGAGCACGCCGACATGGCTGTGGCCGCCGCCGATCAGCACGATGTCCCTCAGCACGGGGCTTGCCGTGGCCTGCATTCAATGTACTCCCGATGGTTGGCGGACCGGCCGCAAGATTGCGCCGCGCTGCCGGTGAATTCTAATCCCCGTCCGCTACGCGAGCCGCGCGATGCCGGCCGCCGGCCGCCGTTCCGTCAGCGCCGGTTTTTTGGCTGCGCGGTCGCCGCTGCGCGCGCGCAGCTGGCCGCAGGCGCCGGCGATGTCCTGGCCGGCCGACTGGCGCAGCTTGGCGAGGATGCCGTGGCGATAAAGATGCAGGCTCATCGCCTCGGCACGTTCCCATGAGGGACGGCGAAAGTCGAGGCCGTCGACGTCGTTCCAGGGAATGAAGTTCATCACCGCGTACTTGCCCTTGAGCAGGCGCACGATGCCGTCGAGTTCATCGTCGCCGTCGTTGATGCCGGCCAGCAAGGTCCATTGGTACTGGATCGGATAGCCGGTGGCGCGGGCGTAGCGTTCGCCGAGTTCCACCAACTCGGCCGGATCGATCTCCTGCGCCTTCGGCAGCAGTTGTGCGCGCAGGTCGGCGCGCGTGGTGTGAAGCGACAGCGCCAGCGCGGGCTTGACCGTCGCCTGCGGCAGGCGCTCGAACACGCGGCGGTCGCCGACGGTGGAGAACACCAGGCTCTTGTGGCCGATGCCGCCTTCGGTGCCCAGCAGTTCGATGGCGTCGAGCACGTTGTCCATGTTGTGCGCCGGTTCGCCCATGCCCATGAAGACGACCTTGGCCACCTTGCGCCGCCGCCGCGCCAGCACCACCTGGGCCACGATCTCGGCGCTGCCGAGTTGACGCAGCAGGCCGTCGCGCCCCGTCATGCAGAAGGTGCAGCCCACGGCGCAGCCGACCTGGCTCGATACGCAAAGTCCGTCGCGCGGCAACAGCACGCTTTCCACGCTCTGGCCGTCGGCCAGATGCAGCAGCAGGCGCGAAGAGGCGTCGCTGCCCGCGTGCTCGGAACCAAGGCGCAACAAGGACGCCAGTTCGGCATCAAGCCGCGGCAGCGCGGCGCGCAGCGCGGCGGGGAAATAATCCTTTGCCGCCACCGGGCCGCTGTCCAGCGGCCACCCCCGCGTCCAGGCGCGCAGGATGCGCGCCTCGTGGCAGGGTTTGGCGCCTTCGCGGCGCAGGCTTTCTCGGATCTGCTGGATACGCATGGGCAGCCGATGCTAGCACCGCCGCCGTCTCGCCAGCGCCGACTTTTTGCTTGCGGCCTTAAACGCAGCCGGTCGGCTTCGGCATCCCGGCGTAGCGCGCGGCCTGCTTGGCGGGGCCGTAGGGAAACAGGTCGAACAGGTATTTCTTGTCGCCGTACTGTTCGCCCAGGGAACCGCCGATCAGCTTGGACATCACGCGCAGGTTGGGCGCGGTGCCGTTCTCGGCGTAGTACTCGCGGATCCAGCGCACGACCTTCCAGTGCTCGTCGGCGAGATCGAGCTGGTCGCGCTCGGCGAGGCATTTCGCCACGTCCTCGGTCCAGTCGTCCAGGGTCGCCAGGTAGCCTTCGGCGTCGGTTTCTATTTCACGACCATTTACGTTGATCATTTTCTCTCTCTTTCGGGCTCAGGGGGATTACTTGACTAATTTTGTCGGATTATAAGTTAGGGTTTCGATTCCGGCATAGAGTTCTTTGCGCCCTCCATCGCGATGATTTATCCGCCGGCATCGCGCGCGCCGGCCGCGGCGCGGCCGGGCGAACGCCCCTATGGACGCAAGGGGCGCAAATCCGGATAATTCATTCGTATCCGTTTGACGATGACCTGCGCAAGGGTGCGCCCCGGCGCAGGTCTATTTTTTCCCTTGCCGAAAGAACATCATGGCCGCCGTCATGTCGCAATTGAGCAATCCGTTGGCACCCCCTCCCGCTGCCAGCCGGCTGTTGCTTTCCGGCAATGAAGCCGTTGCCCGCGCCGTCTGGGAATCGGGCGTGCGCGTTGCCGCCGCCTACCCCGGTACGCCTGCCACCGAAATCATTGAATCCGTGGCGCGCTATCCCGACCTGTATGCCGAGTGGTCGGTCAATGAGAAGGTCTCCATGGAAGTTGCACTCGGCGCCTCGATGACCGGCGCGCGGGCCTTCTGTGCCATGAAGCATGTCGGCATGAACGTCGCCAGCGACTGCCTGATGACCATGACCATCACCGGCGCCTACGGCGGCCTGGTGATCGCGGTGGCCGACGACGTCGGCATGTCGTCCTCGCAGAACGAGCAGGACTCGCGCTTCTGGGGCCGCTTCGCGCACATCCCGGTGCTGGAGCCGGCCGATTCCCAGGAAGCCTACGAGATGACGAAGTTCGCCTTCGGCTTCTCCGAACAATACGAAACGCCGGTGCTGCTGAGGCTCACCACGCGCATCTGCCACGTCAAGGGCCTGGTCGTCGTCGGCGAGCGCGAAGCGCACGAGCCGGCCGGCTTCGTCAAGAATCCGCAGCGCTGGGTGATGGTGCCGGCCCACGCCAAGGCGCGCCTGCCCGCCTTGTTCCAACGCGACGAAACCTTGCGCGCCGTGTCGGAAGTGTCGCCGCTCAATGTGCTCGAAGCCGGCACGGATCGCAGTGTCGGCTTTGTCACTTCCGGTCCGGCCTACATGCACGTCAAGGAAGCTTTCCCGGATGCCCCGGTGCTGAAACTGGGCCTCTCCTATCCCTGGCCGCCGGAAAAAG